>JAPLHZ010000052.1 GCA_026389365.1 Cyanobacteriota bacterium | reverse complement strand
TGAGCATTTATTAGACTTATTTATCGCAATGTTTGGTTTGGACCCGACTTTGGTTAAATTAAATCCAAACTACCAGAGACTACTGGAATACGGCTCTCTCAGGGCTTGACCGACTGAAAATCTGTCCGGAGTGTTGATAATCCTAGGCTTTTTAATTTGATATTCTCCTTTACTATCCTTAAATCTCGACAACCGATCGCTCTGTTAAGTCTGCGATCGTTTTTGTTACCTAAGGCACTCTTCGGAGATTTACGTAACAAAATAGCTTTGGGTTGTTCTAACATTTACAAGAAAACACGGATGTTCTAATTAAGCTGAAAACCTTTCCCCTAGCGAGAATTCGCCCGAAGCTCCCATGGCTGAGAATAAAAATGTACTATAGGATACAGAATTGCGGCTTCATAATTGGTGAAATTCAATGATCAGGCTGGTTTCACCCTATATCTGAATTAAAACTCTTTATCCTTTTCGTAAGGTTACTGATGTATTCTTTTCAGAGTTCTGGGAATTTCCTAGTCTCTTTGTCTGTGTAATCATTCTTTGTGTGGTTCGGAAGGTTGTGAGCGTGTTGAATTTTATTTCTAAAATAGGCTTGGTGGCGATCGCCTTGCTTCTTCTGCCTATGGTTGGAGATCTCGCTTGGGCTGCCGATGCACCCACGGCGGCGTCTGCCCAGAAAGCCGCAGACGGAGCGCTGTCTAATGCAGATACGGCTTGGATGCTGATTTCGACGGCTCTGGTTCTCTTCATGACACCGGGACTGGCGTTCTTTTACGGTGGCTTCGTCCGTGCCAAGCATGTGTTGAATACCTTGATGATGTCGCTGATTCTGATGGGTATTGTCGGAGTAAGCTGGGCACTATTCGGCTATAGCTTGTCCTTCGCACCCGGAAATGCGTTCATTGGAGGTTTTCAGTGGGCTTTCTTGAACGGAGTTAGTTTGGATACGACAGGATATCTGGCCGGATCGAATCCTCCAGAAGTGGTTTCCTATGCTGGAACCATTCCCCATCAACTGTTCATGCTATACCAGATGACCTTTGCAATCATCACCCCAGCTTTGATTTCGGGGGCGATCGTTGAGCGGATGAGCTTCAAAGCTTATTTCTGGTTCATGGTGCTTTGGTCCAGTATTCTCTATCCCATTTTTGCCCACATGGTCTGGGCAAAGGGTGGATTCCTCGGCTTGTACGGCGGTATGGGTGCCCTAGATTTTGCTGGGGGAACTGTTGTCCATATCAGCTCTGGGGTCTCCGCCCTAGTAGCGGCTTGGGTTCTCGGTCCACGTAAAACCTATCCTAATCAACCTGCTCCACCTCACAACGTACCTTTTGTCTTGCTGGGCGCAGGCATTCTGTTCTTCGGCTGGTTTGGGTTCAACGGGGGAAGTGCGCTAGCTTCGGGTGGTTTAGCTGCTGCTGCTGTGACAACTACAGCGCTTTCTGCCTGTACCGCAGGTTTGGTTTGGGTGATTCTGGAGTGGGTCTTGCGCGGTCATCCGACGCCTATTGGAATTGCAACCGGTCTTGTCGCTGGACTCGTCGGCATTACACCCGCTGCCGGATTTGTCTCTCCTTTGTCTGCACTTTTGATTGGTGCAATCACCTCAACTTGCTGCTTTTTTGCCGTCAGCCTAAAAGCAAAACTTCAGTTTGACGACTCCCTTGACACCTTCCCAGTTCATGGGGTTGGCGGAACTGTGGGTGCAATTTTGACAGCAGTCTTTGCAGACACGGCAGTTAATTCAGGTGGTAAAGATGGTGTGCTGAAAGGCAATTTTAGCGAACTCGGTGTTGAACTTGCCGCGATCGGAATTACCTATGTCATCGCAGGCGTTGGCACTTTCGCCATTCTGAAACTCTTGAGTTTGGTGATGCCTTTGCGTGTGAAGGAAGAAGAGGAATACCAAGGTCTCGACATCAACGAGCATGGTGAAGAAGCCTATGGCGATGAACTAGCATCTGAGTTTGCCCAAGTGAAGTAAGCCTCTGGATTTAGATTGAACTCAAAAAGCCCCGATCGAAATTTCCGATCGGGGCTTTTTATTGATGGTCTGATAACTTAACCCGTAACTTGATTGCTTTGGATTATCGCCGTCGTGCTTTGCGAGTTTCATCTTCTCGGCGGCGACGATCGCGCCATTCGGATGTAGTAATGTAGATTACTCCAACCGTAATGGATCCCATCAACACGGCAGCGATCAACTCAAGCGTCGTGAACAGTGAACTACTCATGAAGCTTTAAATCCCGTTGCGGCCCCAGACGACCATGGCGATCGAAAAGGTAAATACCGCAAACATTCCCGCCCAACCTAACGACAGAATATCCATAGTCTTAATGTCTCGCTTACAATACACAACAAATATTACTGATCATGATAACAGGATGAAGGTGACGAGTGAGAACCAAGCAAGAATCTGATCACAGATATGACCACAAGCAATATGAGCGCATTGAATCTGTCAAAGCAGCTATCGTAGCTGGACTCGCGATCGTAGCCATCGCAGGTATGGGCGCGGTGGTCAATCCTGAATTTATGCGTGTGCCCACGATCGCATTGGATGTCTCCATAGCGGGTTTTTCTGGTGGACTTTTTGGCATTACCTATCGTCATTTAGTCAGCCAAGGCCAGGAGGATGAACATTTAAAATCTGGCGCGATCGGAGCCTTTGCTTTAGTTCGTGGACTGGCTCAAGCTGAACTTTTTTGGGTTTATCGCGCCAATCTTTGGGCCGTGGGGATTGCCATTGTGGAGAGCTTTGTCATGTTTGGGGTCGCAGCATTGTTGTTGGATTTTGCCCTGAAGGCTCAGTGGATTCAGCCGTTCAATGGGCAAGATCAAGGAGCGGGATGATCAGCGATCGTACATTGCCGTCTTATAGCATAATGAAATCAAATCATGGATGGGAATCGAGACACGTGTTATTAAATGCGCACGATCGTCTAAATGGGATTACTGAGGCCCATCTAAAACAGTGGCTGAACGCAACTCAAGTTCAGGCTCGATTTGGTAAACTCCCGACTTATATTCCCCATCTTGCTCAGGTTCAACCCGATCTTTTGGCGATTACAATTCAAACCGATTCGTCATCTGTGGAGTTTGGGGATGCCGCAAAACCGTTAGTTTTGATGAGTTTGATTAAGCCGTTTTTGCTGCTTTTTCTATTGGCTCGGGTGGGTCGTGAGTCGATCTTTTCTAAGGTTGGAATGGAACCATCCGATCAACCGTTTCATTCTATTGCTCAGCTTTCTTCCGATCGGGGTCGTCCTCGTAATCCCATGATTAACAGTGGGGCAATTTTTCTAGCCTCGTTACTACCCGGAAATACTTCAGCGTCGCGTTGTGAATCTTTGCGATATTGGCTCAATAAATCTGCGGGTTGTGACTTAACGCTGGATAAACAAATGTTGGCTTCAGTAGAATCGCTCGGAAATGAAACCAATCGATCGATCGCAAATTTACTAAAGCGAGCCGGATATATCGATGATATTGATTTGGTGATTGAAACCTATAATCAAATCTGCTGTTTATCAGGCACCGTCGTAGATTTAGCTCGTCTAGGTCTTCTGCTTGCGCTTCCTCATCTAACTATTTCTTCTCAAGATCAGCATATTGTTAATAGTCTAATGATGACCTGTGGCCTATACGAGAGTTCGAGTCAGTATGCCATGCGCATTGGACTGCCGATTAAATCTGGGGTGAGCGGTGGATTGATTGCGATCGTACCCAAAGCAGGAGCGATCGCAATCTATAGTCCAGCTATTGATGAAATTGGGAATTCAGTCGGCGGACTTTTCTGGTTGGAACAACTCGTCCATGCCCATAGACTCAGTTTATTTCAAACGGATTAGAAGGATTACTTCTTCTCACCAAACTTAGCCTTTGCTTTGTCGTAAATCTCCGCTGTAATTGAAAGTTCTCCCATTTCTTGAGCGAGCTTCTCAATCTTTTTTCGCGCACCGGGCCTCACGAAAAATGGGATTTCTTTAAGCCTTGCTTCAGCCTCAGAGGTCCATTCCATAATTTATGAATTCTTATTCAAAGTGTATAACTTGACGTTTTTGTGTAGTTCAGTTTAGCAGGCGATCGCTTAATTTCGACACCTATTGAAGATATGGCTGTATGCTCTGTTGTCAAGGCTGAGCTATTTTATGGTGCGATGCGAAGCAATAATCCAACTAGAACATTGGAACGTCAACAAGACTTTTTAGAGAGATTTGTCTCATTATCTTTTGGAGATGAGGCGGCGCTTTTGTTTGGTCAAATTCGGGCGAGTCTGGCTAGTGCAGGTACTCCGATTGGTGCTTATGATTTACAGATTGCAGCGATCGCTTTGACAAACAATCTAATTCTGGTAACAGACAATACACGAGAGTTTGAGCGTGTATTGTGGGTTGCAACTTGAAGATTGGGAGATAGTGGTTTGAGTAAAGAAGAATTTTTTGCAATTCAACCGTGAAAATTTTGTAAGGGGGCGATCGAGGTTATATTAGTAAAGCCTAGGTAAGCGTTGTATAAAGATTTGTCCTACTGCTTCCTCCATTGACTGACGTATAAGTTTTTTGCCGGATAAATGAGATAATCAAGCAAACAAAATAAAACATTAATTGAAGTACTATGTCTGAGAACTCCAGTATTAGATTGACGATCGCCTTCAATGACCCGGATTTGGACAGCGAGGAACTAGAAGAGCAAGCTCAAAACCTGGTGGCTCAAATGAAAGACCTGAGAGACGCAGGTGAGGTTGAAGCAGTCGATCGCTTGCTTGACCCAAATCCGCCCGTAGGGAATAAAGCGGTGGGCGCAATTTTGGTGGGTCTGCTGACGGCTCAGGTGAATAAAGAGAATGCCCAAAAGGTCATGGGTTTTTTGGGCGATCGCTTGGGCAATAAAGCAATTGAACTGGAGGTGGAAGCCAATGGCAAGAAGCTGAAGGTGAAAGCCAGCAGTCGAGAAGAGTTGGAAGCGGCGATCGAAGCAGCACAGAAATTTGTAGCAGCGTAGGAAAATAAAATGGCGAAGGTCGCATTGCTGATTGGGGTTGGGAATTACGAGCATCCGGATGATTTGAAGCCGTTAGTTAGCGCGCCTAAAGATGTGGCAGCGATGCAGCGGATTTTGCTGAACGCGCAAATGGGGGAGTTTTCTGAGGTCATCCCGCTCATCGATCCTGACCCGATGCAGATGCAGGAAGCGATCGAGACGCTGTACCGCGATCGTGACAAAGAGGATCTAGTCCTCTTATTCTTCTCTGGGCATGGCATCAAGGACGAGAGTGGCAAACTGTACTTCTCAACGCGGGTCACCCGTAAAACACCAAAGGGAGAGCTGGTCAAATCTACAGCGGTGCCTGCCCGATTTGTACAGGAAATTATGGGCAACAGTCGATCGCGGCGGCAAGTCATGATTTTGGACTGTTGCTTCAGTGGAGCTTTTGACCCTGCCCTCAACGCCAAAGATGATGGTTCGGTGAACTTGCAGAACCTGGGTGCTGAAGGGCGGGTTGTCTTGACCTCTTCTAGTTCGACTGAGTATTCGTTTGAACAGCAAGGCTCAGAACTCTCGATTTATACCCGCTTTTTAGTCGAAGGGATTGAAACTGGAGCGGCGGATCGGGATAACGATGGCAAGGTTTCGGTGCGGGAATTGCATGAATATGCCACTAAGAAGGTGCAAGAGACGGCACCGAAGATGAATCCCAAAATTATTGTGTTGAAGGATGAAGGCTTTGATGTGGTGTTTGCGAAGGCACAAATTACTGATCCAAAGTTGAAGTACCGCAAAGACGCAGAGCGCTATTCGATGCGGGGTGCAATCTCACCAGCCGGACGAACTTTGCTCAATACACAGCGAGTGCGGTTGGGGCTAACGCTGGAAGAAACACAAGAAATTGAAAATCAGATTTTACAACCGTTTCGGGATCGGTTGAAACATTTAGAGGACTATCGCTTAGCATTTGTTGCAGAAGTTGAACGTCAATATCCGCTCACGCAAGAAACCCTTGATGAGTTGAAGGATTTGCAGGAGATTCTGGGACTGCGCGAGGAGGATGTAACCCAGATTGAGCAGGACGTGACTGCCCAAATCGCTAATAAGTCAGAAACCTATCGGCAGAAGCTACAGCAGTATGAGCAAGAATTCATCCAAGCTATTCAGGGTGAGTTTCCCTTGAGTCAATATGCTTGTGAAGGCTTGGACAAATTTCAAGTTGACTTGGGACTGACCGATGAGGATGTGACGCGAATTAAGCAGCCCATTATTGAGCGTAGAACGGCTGAGCATCAGCAACAACAGTTAGAGCAGCGAAGGCAACAGGATGCCGAAAATCTGCGGCAGCAGCAGGAAGCGGAAAGGCTGCAAACCGAACGGCAACGGACACAGGAGTATCAGCAAAAATTAAGTCAGTATGAACGGGAGTTCTCTAGGGCAATTCGGTCTAGCTTTCCGTTGGATAACCATGTCCGTGAAGGGCTGAAGAACTTTCAACAGGCACTCAATCTGAAGGATGAGGATATCGCAAGGCTTGAAACCCCTCTGCTGAAAATTAGAGAAGCCGAGTATCAAACACAGCAAGCGGAAAAACTACGCCAACAACAAGAAGCAGGAAGATTACAGCAACAGGAAGCAGCACGACTGAGGGCGCAACAACGCAGACAAAATGAGGAATCTGACAGGGAACAGGAAGAGTTACGCCAGCAACAAGAAGCGGCGCGACTGAAACAACGGCAAACAGAGGCTTGTCCACCAAGTTATTTGGTACCTTCAATTCTTATAATTTTTATGGCTTTTACAAAAGTAGTCTTAGGTGGGCCAACGTTTGCGCTAATGTTAGGGCCGATTGCCTCCTACTTCCCACCCGTTTGGGGAGTAGGAGGGTCAATTGGCACCTATTTTGCTATTCAAGTAAAGAGAAGATTCGCTTCTGGGAATTACGAAGGAGCGGTTGAAGCATCGAATATAGCAAAGAAATTGTGCATAATTTTCTTTGTAACCCTTCTCATCATACCCATAACATACCGATTCGGCATCCGCTAAACTAAAAGAGCAAAAAACTCTTATGTCGCTCGACCTAGAGATTTGAGTGGAGGTGATGGTTGTGACGATTCGAGAAACCGCGATCGACTTTGCAGCAGGTTCGATGACTAAAGGTCGGTCATAGACCATCGGCGGATTAGCTTATGGCAGAGAACTTCGTGAATGGCCTTGTTATAATTTTGTAGAAATGCGATCGAGGATGTTTCTATGGCTATCTCACTAAAAAGTCTCACCTCTCGACTCAGCGGCTGGTTCAGGCTTAGAAAAGAACCGATCGCAGCTTCTGCATTAGAAGAACGCCTTGTTAAACTAGAAATAGAGGTCGCACAGATGAAACACGATCGGCCACGAATCTCAGAAAACAGCTCTCCTAGAAAGCCCGGACAAGACCAAGGTAAGGTCTGGATCTCAGATGACTTCAATGCACCTCTCCCCGAGGCTCTCCTCAATGATTTTCTCAACCCGTCATAATCCATTCCCATGAAGTTTCTGCTCGGGGGACGAAGAGCACTATTTCAGGCATACAAGTCGGGACTGTAAAATAGTTTATGTAAACGTTGTGTCGAAATACTATTTCTGCTTACGCTCATAAAATTGACAAGCGAGCTGCCCCAGCCCGAACAATAGCGCGGCATTCCCCGCACTGCCCACCGCCGCACCCAAAACTGGAATCACCTCCACCACACTCATTCCCGCCTTCAGTACACCGCTGCTCCCCGTTGCTAATCCCCAAATAGCCAAAACCTCACCCCGCCGAGTCGGATCAGTCGGGGCAAACCCATAAATCGCCGCAATTCGATAAATCATTTCTGCTTGTAACGCCGCGATCGCCCCTAAATCAACAGCCAGCAACATCAACGCCAAAGGTGGCACAAAATTCGTCGCCAGACCAATTCCCGCAGCCTTCCACACCGTATCTGTCACCACCCGCTGCGCCAACGAACCATCTGTATCTTGGGGATAGGTCCGGCGCAATTCCGCTATTTCCCGCTGTATCACATCCACATCCACCTGCCCCAACGCCGCCATTAACCAACTCCCCCCCGGCACCTTCGTCACGAGTTGCGTTATCGGGTGAGTTGCCACAGGTTCTACCGCCCGTCCGATCGTCTCCGTCCCCTGTTCCACAAATTCATGTAAGCCATCTCCGATCGCCTGGGACGCTTGCTCAACAAATCGGCTGACATCATGAAAAATACTAGAATTCGGATTTGTCATAGCCAAAGGATGATGGTGCTGAATAGCTAATTATTGATTTTGACCGGATTGGATTTGGAGAATTTGGTCTAGGGAAAGTTCCGTCAGGCGAGCGATCGTATCCAGACTAATCCCTGCATTAAGCATCCCTAAAACCATTTCTTTCCGTAATGCTTGGCGACCTTTAGCTTCACCTTTGGCTTCACCTTCTTGAAAAATTTCTTGATAGATTACGGATTCTCGCATGATGTCCTCTCGGAAAATACGTTTAAGGATGGTCTTATCGTACTTCAAACCCGCCATGAGCTGCACGTAGGACAAGACTTGACTTTTTTCTTTAACCGATTCAATTCGATCGATCCGCTCTGATATTTATTGCAACAATGCGTCAGATTTTTCGACTTGAGTCAAAGCGGCGAACGGTAAGGGACGAGCCAAAAAATATCACCCCAGTCACGCTGGGATAATTGTAATATCCCATTTAGCCAGTTCTACCGAAGGTTTCCAGAAATATAATAAGGGTTCCAAGTCCTCGGTCGAGACCTTGACGCCCTTGGGATAAG
>JAPLHZ010000255.1 GCA_026389365.1 Cyanobacteriota bacterium | reverse complement strand
GGGTGGAACGCTGCAAGATATTGGTAAAGAATTATGAAAGAACATTAGGAAATGCGATGACCAAAATGAACCTCTGTTTTGTTAGGCTAATGATAAAGCGGCTTTCAGCCTCTGATTAGGATGTCAAATGGGTTCTATAAAAACTCTATCAGTATAAACTTTCCATTTAATTGCAGGGCAGCAGCCGTTTCTTATTGGAAGATACAGCCTGTCGAAGTTTTGAGGGATACGCATAGAATAGAATGCACAACCTATTTATCAAGGTTTATGGTGTGATACTCTTTCCGTCAACAGGCTGTAATTTGTCAAATTAGATTTTATCTCCCGCAATCTTTTGGTTTAGATAGTTTAATCTTGATGAAACTATAAATGCAGCATCGTCTGGGATATTGCTGATATTTGTGAGATACCATTCACAGAAATCAATAGCTTTCTCAAATAGCTTAAAAGATTCCATTTTACTGACAATCCAGACAAATGCATCGACCTGAGTTTTCCCAGATTCACACATCAGCAGAACTTGCTTAGCCTCCTCAAATTTCTGTCCCTCACTCAAATTCGCCACCATAGATATTAGGAAATTAGAATTTTCCTTGAGAGTCTCAACGATCGCGATCGCTTGCTCGAAACGCTCAAGTTTTCTAAGATACAATGCAAACTCTCTTCTACTTTTTTCATCAGGAAATAATTCTAAAGCTTTGACAGCCAGATCTTTTGCGACAGGAAACTCAAGGGACACATCATTAAAAATGTCCAATGGTTGCAGATAAGTTATCCTATTGCGAATATTATTTTCAATGTCTTGAAAATCTTTTTGAGCATAGTGGAGATACTGATTACAGAGATCGATTGCTTGCTTGATTTGTCCTAATTCCGCCATTTTGTTAGCAATAAGACCAATGGATTGATGTTTAGCATGATTAGACTCAATCATGGGACATAGTTTCAGAGCTTCTTCAACCTTGTTTATCTCTACAAGTTTCCAAATTACAGTTTGCACTTGTGAACTGTCTTTAAGCGTTCTAGTGATCGCGATCGCTTATCCCTCACGGAAGACCGCTAAAGAGATCAGTGCGATCGTCCTTGGTGGGATGGGAGTTCGATCGAATATAATTTAATTGCATCAAACAACCTAAGCTATCGATATGAACGTTCAAACCTTCAGCGTCATCATCCACAAAGAAGATGATATGTACATCGCCGAATGCCCCGAAGTTGGGACTGTCGATCAAGGCGAGACCATCGAAAGTGCGATCGAAGGTCTAAAAGAAGCGACTCGTTTATACCTCGAACATTTCCCTATCCCCACCGCCTCTCCTCGATTGCTCACCAGCATGGAAGTCAGCTATGTCTAAACTTCCACGGATTTCTAGCCGCGAAGCCATTCGAGCATTAGAAAAATTAGGCTTTGAAAAAGTCCGACAAACCGGAAGTCATGTCATCCTGCAATTGAAAACTGAAGCGGGAACGATCGGCTGTGTTGTCCCCGCGCACTCAGAACTTAAAATCGGAACCCTCAGCGGAATTCTCAAACAAGCAAACGTCGATTCACAAGACTTTATCGATCAGCTTTAGCCTCTCCAAGCTGATTCGATACCAACAACCGATCGACCCATACCCAATCCAAACGACATCTGAATCTAGTCATCCCTGAAGACCTGAGGATCTATCGGTCATTGCATAGACCCGATCCCCCTAAATTCCCCAATTGAACACCAATTGAACACTTCTAATGCTTCCTCTAAATGATTGAAGAATCGATCGCCACCAATTAAATCTGTCAGTCCATCGCAATCGAAGGTAGCTCTGACATCGGGAGCCAAACCAGACACGACAAAAACCACATGCCGCCTTGATAATTCTTTAACGACCTCGCGAATGGCCTGAGATGCAGAATAATCGATTTCTGTAATTGCTCTCGCTTCTAAAATAAACCACCTTATTGGAGAGGGTGCACCATACACTAGACTTTGGACCTGCTCGGAAAAGTAAGTTGTATTCGCATAAAACAAATCACGACTAAAGCGGTAAATAATCAGACCAGGTTCCGAAACAGTACCAGGCCGGGGTGAAACGGGCTGCCAATATCTATTTTCGCCGGGGATCAGGACAGAAGAATTAGGTCTGTAGCTATGATAAACGTGCAAAAGTAATGACAACATCACAGCGGTAATAACACCTTCTTTCACCCCGATAAATATTACGGTAGCGGCAGCGATCGCCGTCAGATAAAATTCTTCTCGATGGGTTTTGAAGACATCAAGTATCCCCTGAATATCAATTAATTTCAGCCCGATCGAAAAAACGATCGCCGCCAGAGCAGCATTAGGTAAATACCCGATCGGTGCGGTTAGAAATAGGATAACAACTAACACGATCCCTACGGTTGTCAATTGGGAAACTTGGCTCCGTCCGCCAGCCGTATCAACGATCGCGGTTTTCGTTGGGCTACCATTGACCACAAACGTCCCGCTCAACCCAGCCATCAAATTTGCCGCCGCTAGTCCGATTAAATCGGTATTTTCATCAAATCTCTCCTTATATTTAAACGCGTAAGCACGGGATGTTGCGGCACTTTGAGCGATGATGACGATACAGCAAGAAAAAGCAATGCTAGAGATATCGGAAAGATCGGTAAGTGCAACTGCGGGGAGTCCCAACGCGGGGAGTCCGCTGGGTACAGAGCCGACGACAGCTACACCTAAACTAGTAAAGTTAAACCACCAACTCGCCAGAATCGCCCCAAGGACCGCTAGTAATGCTCCCGGAAATTTTGGGATAAACTTCTCGAACAGTAAGATGGTAGCTAAGACAGCGATCGAAATCCCTAATGTTAATGCGTGGGTCTGCGGTAGCTGTTGGCAGATACGGATAATTTGCTGGATTACCCCCTTTCCACCGCCCGGTAAACCCAGTAATTCACTTAATTGTCCGATCGCGACTTGAATCCCGACTCCAGTTAAGAATCCGATTAAAACCGTCCGCGAGAGAAAGTCAGCCAGGAAACCCAGTCCAAATAACCGCGCCAATAGCAACAGCCCCGCCGCAATAATGGCGATAGACTCCGCTAAAGCTAAATAATGCGAACTCCCAGGTTGAGCCAAACCAGACAGCCCAGCGGCGATAATTGCGGCTGTTGCGGAGTCGGCAGCAACGACAAGATGACGAGATGATCCAAAGATAGCAAAGGCGATCGCTGGAACGAGCAGGGTATATAACCCAGTCGCGATCGGCGTGCCAGAGATCTTGGTATATCCCATCACTTCGGGAATGCCTAGTGCCGCAAGGACGATACCTGCTGTGATATCGCGGCCCAGAGTCGAGTTATTCCAGGGTAGAATTCCTTGTAATAGATGAAATTTGAATTTACGCTGAAGCTGTTTAGTAATGTTCACTTCTTATTCTAGTTACCGATTAGCGAAGTGAATCTAACTTACGGCAATTTGCCCTGATTTTACAGTAGCAGCCGGTAGCTGATGATTGAGTTCGGTTTGATCTGCATAACCAAAAGTAAAAGCCGCGATCGCGAGGTCTGATTTATCATTCTCACCGAGATAGTCGCTAATTAGTGCCAGAACACCAGATCGCCCATGAGTGTCAGCAAGTGCTCAACTACACAAGGTTGAATATAGGATTGGCGTTATATGGACAAGCATTGTTTAAACTGATGTTTTTCCTATCCCTATGACGCTAGCATTACCCATAAAGATTCAAATTCCTTTGCATAGGCTTATAATTTGGAAAAATTTGATTGAGCTTAGCCGTAGGTAATTGTAGATGTTGTTCCAATACTGGGGCGATGACATCTCGAAAATCGGTTGTAATCGCCAAGTCACGAGCCTCATAAAGTTGCTCCTTCGCTAATCCACGCCATTCTCCATACACTTTCCCGCCCTTCACGCCACCACCGAGTAACCACATAACATTGCCATGTCCATGATCAGTTCCTCCATTCCCGTTTTCATGAACCGTTCGACCAAACTCAGACATAACCAAAATTGTTGTATCTGCATAGGTTGAACCTAATGTTGTTTTTAACGCTGCCAATCCTTTTCCTAATTGCTCTAAATTTCTTGCCAATTGTTGCTCTTGGTTGACATGCGTATCCCATCCACCCAATCCTATGAAGGCTAAGGCTACGCGAGAATCTTTGTTCATAATTTGGGCAAGTCGTTGCGCATCTTTAGGAAAGCCATTCGGGAGTGGTGCACCGTTGTTGGCAATCTTATTTTCAGCATTCAAAACTTCCAGCAATGCCTTACGCGCGAGTCGTCCTTCTTGATAAGCCTGTCCTAAATGATCTTTTTTTGCATAGAGCCGATCGAAAGCACTGCCTACTTTAGCATTATCAAGAGCAATAGGATTGGCAGCATTTTTGCCTAATGCCAGAGAGGCAACTGGCATCCGGCCCGACAAAATCCGAGGGGTGCTCGCGCCTAAATTCAGAGCTTGAATCGGATTATGGTCAGAGAGACTGACGAGTAAACGATTCATCCAGCCATCAGAAGTTTTATGGTCTCCCGGTGTGCCGCGCTCCATATTATCTTGGGCGTCAAAGTGCGATCGGGTTGGATCAGGCGAGCCAGCACTATGAATAAAGGCTAAATTACCCTGTTGCCAGAGCGGAAAGATAGATGCGAGGGAAGGATGCAACCCAAAATATCCATCTAGGTCGATCGCACCGCCTTCTTTTCCAGGTTGGGGAACAGCGATCGTCGGACGCGCAATATAGTAGTCCTGATCTTGATACGGAACAATCACATTTAGCCCATCAACAGCACCCCGCAAAAAGATCACAATCAATCGTTTGGGATTTGGGAGGGCACTAGATAGGGCCAACCCGCCATGAGTTCCAATCGTAACAAGAGTTGAAGCGGAGAGGAGTCCAGCTTGTAGAAATTGTCGTCTTTTCATAGGAAGAAATGAGGAGGATTTAGGATTGTTTGTTTTGTCTAGCGATGCATGAACTCTGGACTGCCAAGAATAAGCGCCGATCGCAGTTTTTTGGGGCTGGTGGCGATTATTTGCTGGGTTTGAGTTGAAAATAGATTGCCTAAAGTAGCGGAAAGTTGTTCCGGATCAATAGAAGTTCCCGATACGGATGTCAATGGTACACGCCCATTCGCCAGGGACGTTGCAAAGCTAATGCGGCGAGTCATTGCATCAGGATTTAACCAAGCTTCCTCAGTATTTTTATAGCCATCAGGAGTCAGACAACCATAGAGCGGCATATCCAATTGTTGCAATAATCTGATAATGGGACGAGGATTTTTGACATCAATTCCGATCGCTCGGACGGATGAGATTACGTATTGATAGGGCGTTTTAAACTTCGCATTGTAGTTGTTCTTATCCAGAAATTCTGGACTGTGAAAGAGCAAAGCTAGCACTTCTCGAATATTGCCATCGGTGGCTAAAAACTTTTGGGAAAGTCGATCGACTAAGGCAGTGGGTGGCTGATCAGTGACAAAATATTGTGCTAATTGATAACTAATATGATGAGCGGTGGCTGGACTTTTGGCTAGGATATCTAGTGCTTGTTCACCTTCATTTATACCACTCCCTTTAATGGTCTTCCCTAAAAACACTTTGTCACTAAAATCATGACGTTTTGAATCAAAGTAAAAGCCATTGGGATCAACACCAGCCTGAGCCGATCGTCGGAATGTCCATCCTGTGAATATTTTTGCGAGTGTAATAACATCCTGCTGCGTATAGCCGCCGTTCACGCCTAGCGTATGCAGTTCCATTAGTTCTCTGGCATAATTTTCATTTAAACCCTGCTTACGTTTAGCATTCCCCTTACTATTAGATGCAGTGTTTTGAACATTATCGAGATAGTGCAGCATTGCAGGATGATGAACGGTTGCACCAAGTAAATCTCGGAAACGATCGAACACATGGGGACGAATGGCGTCTTGCTCATAGGCTCCGACTAAAATTCGATCGATACCCTTGCGAGAAAATACATTGAAGTGGTTATACCAAAAATCGACCATGACCTCTTGTAATTGACGAGGACTAGCGATCGCCTGTAATAAGCGAGCTTCCGTTGCCTGTTCTAGAACCCGATTTTCTTTTTTTCGGCGTTCTTTCTGCTGGTCGGGTGTGAGTTTTTCTCCTTTTGAGAATTTTGGAAAACTTATTTGTTCAAACAATTGCAAAGGAGTCAAGTTGAGCATCTCCAATTGGGAGAGCTTGGTTGTTAATGCTTGAGGTTCAGGAATAGATTCAGGATGAAGCTGTTGTTGAATATAGGCTTCAGTCCCTAATTGTTTGACAGTTTCAAGATCTCCTGGTGTGGGTCCAAAGCTCAGACGATTAATCAAATGGACGACATTAGAATCTGCTATGGACTGGGCATAAGCCGGACTAATGCTCCCCAGTCCCAGAATGAACAGACAAGCTATAATAGTGAGTTTCTTATTCATCATCTCGTATGCTCAGAAATAGTATGAGTGTGCCACAGTCGATCGTAAAAGAAGTGCAATTCGCTTAACAAATTTCACTTAGATTTAACTAAATTTACCTGAATTTAAATTAATCTCATAGGTTCCATTTATCATCTGAGTGATCACGCTTGATGGTAAGATCTACATATTTTTCTGCTTTATCAATACAACCATTAGCTTGACGTCTCCAAGGTCGTGCAGCAGCATTGTCTTCTTCAAGTGAGATATCTCGTTTTGCACTTTGTAATAGACTTTCAATGGCTTTGAACTTCTGGAGGTGGTGTAGAGACGTATCAATTTTGGGATGGTCATCTACATCCTTTTGATCAAATACAGCAGCTTTGTCAATTTTAGCAATTGCCAATTGAACCTGCCGCATTGCACTGACTTCTTCCTGCTTTACATTCCATTCATCGGGCAATTGCAAAAGTTGTTCGGCCTTACGAAGATCACTGCGAGCACGGAGATAGTGAGGCTGTTCGCCAGGTTTCTGGGCATCAGCACGACCTTGACCGATCGCTGTCGTCAGTACGATTGCTAAAAGACCGATCGCACCTAATTTGTAAGTTAAATTGTTTTTCATACTTGTTCCCTAGACATGGATGGAGTTGGACATACCTATACCCTATCTGCCAACGATGATATTTTCTATGGGACTTTTGTCCTGAATCTAATGCTGAATTTACCGATCGTCCAACAATGGGATGGCTTTGAAGGAAGCCGTTACTCTGCGATCAGTGGTAGAGCCTGCCTACCTAGCAAAACCGCTTTCTGCCAGAAAATGAAGAAAACCAGCTAGCTGCAAGGCTTCTGGTTTTAGGATTAGATCTCAAATGGGTTCTATATAATCTTGGAACACCACCCAATGAGATTCTGACATTAAAAATTAATACATCAGATATAACAAATTATAATTTACAGAATTTGCAGCAACTCAATCTCTTTTATTCCAATTTAGTGAAAAATTTGATTGAAAATGATGCAAAAATTGTTGTTTTAAATCTACTTTACAGCCCTTTTCTAGCACAAGGCTTTGAATCTCTAAAAAACAATTTCCGATAATGTTTAATATTACCATCTCAATTTCCGATAATGTCTAATAGATGCTATCGGAAATTAGTCTAATGAGCTAAATTCAGAATACTAAGGCCCTAGATAAGGTTTGACATCATGAAAATGAGCTATAGGGATCTAGAAGGAAAACCAAAAACGCTGCAAAGCCTGACAGGTCTGAATCC
>JAPLHZ010000278.1 GCA_026389365.1 Cyanobacteriota bacterium | reverse complement strand
TCAAATGTTGCTGGAGTCACGCCGCACAATCGTTTGAACTCTACAGGCTCTAAATTCTTAGCTTGTTTATAACTCACGTTCAATTAGCTGAATTTATATCTATTGTACAACTTTATTCGACTTTCGCAGGAGGTCTAATATCAGAAATCCTGGTTTTTTTAGTAGCGGGTCGCTCGGCTCAATTAGCATTTCGAGAAGGGATCTTTCGTAATTCTGGAGAAGTTCATCGCTGGATGTACGATAGGTATTCGCTCAGTCGGCTTTTGATAGAATCTGGATTTATTAATATTCATATTTGTCAAGCTGATGAAAGTTCTATTCCAGACTTCAATACCTATGAACTAGATTCTTGCCAGGGAAACGTTCGTAAGCCGGATTCACTTTTTATCGAAGCTACTAAACCATGAAAACTACTCTCCTGAGTACCTATGATATTTCTGGGGCGCGGCGCGGGCGGCCTATCGACTGCATCAAGGTCTAAAAACAGGTTGGAGTAGATTCAACAATGCTGGTCCAGAATCGTAATAGTGACGATCGGAGCGTAATTGGTCCTCGTAGTAAAGCTGAAAAAATGATTACCTTTCTCAGTCATGACATTGATCGTTTACCTTTGGCATTATATCGAAAACGAAGTCCGAACATATACACCCTTAATTGGTTTCCGGGCCAAAAAGCTAATACTATCCTGCGAGAGAATCCAGATATTGTTAATCTTCACTGGATAGGTGTCGGGTTTTCTAATCTTGGGAATTTGCGGAAACTCAAGCGTCCGATCGTCTGGACAATGCATGATATTTGGGCTTTTACAGGTGGTTGTCACTACACAGAAGTTGCGATCGTTATCTTAAAAACTGCGGAAAATGTCCACAGTTAGGTAGTCACAAAAATGCAGATCTTTCCCGGTGGAATTGGAATCGGAAACATAGGATTTTGCAAGAATTAGATTTGACGATCGTTAGGCCTAGTCAATGGTTGGCTAATTGTTCGAGAAGCAGTTCTATTCTAGGACATATGCGGACAGAGGTGATTCCCCACGGTATTGACTTGAAGACCTATCAGCCACACGATCGTAATTTTGCTCGGAAAGCACTAAAACTGCCCATTAACAAACCCCTAATTCTTTTTGGTGCATCAAGTGCAATGAAGGATAAACGGAAAGGTATTTATTTATTGGAAGAAACATTACAAAGACTGGAGACTTTTGAATTTAAAGAACAGCCCGAAGTTCTCATTCTAGGGGCATCCTACGGAGACTTAAACTGTCCCTTTCCTGTGCATTATTTGGGTACACTACAAGATGAAATATCGTTATCTCTTGCCTATTCTTGCGCAGATGTCTTTGTTGCGCCCTCATTAGAAGATAATTTACCGAATACTGTTGTTGAGGCGATCGCCTGTGGGGTGCCTTGTGTCGCGTTTCGGATTGGGGGAATGCCCGACTTGATTGGCCATGGTTATAATGGCTATCTGGCAAGTCCGTTTGATGTGGCCGATTTCGCGCAGGGGATATATTGGGCCTTGACGGCTACAGAACCTTTGGGGCGACGATCGCGGCAGATTGCAGAGGAGCGTTATGAATTGGTGCGGCAAGCACAGGCTTATCGGTCTTTATTTGAAGAGTTGCTAGTAAATAAATCACTAAAATAAATCTAGAACTAAATAATTCTATCTCGACGTAAAATAGAAGATAATTTCACTCTTGCTCATCAAGCCTATAAATATATCCAGCCATTTGAATCACTAATCTAAATCTAAATGCAAGAAAAAACAGTTTATGTTCTAATTCCTGTCCACAATCGCCGTGAGGTTACAGTCCATTGCTTAAAACACCTTGAACAACAAGGAATACTTGATCAATATCAAGTTGTCGTAATCGATGATGGGTCCACAGATGGCACAGCCGATGAAATTGCTCGCGACTATTCTCAAGTCAAAATATTACAAGGGAGTGGAAATCTCTGGTGGACTGGGGCGATCGTTCAAGGCATGAAGTATGCGATGTCACAGGATGCAGAATATATTATTTGGCTAAATGACGACACCTTGCCGAATGATGGCGCGATCGAAATGCTCGTTGCAGCCTGTCAAAAAAATACCAAGGTGATTGCGAGTGCCCAATGTTATGAAGATAACTCATTAACTCATCCTACTTACGGCGCACAAGTTAAGAGATTTCTTGATATTAAATTAAAGCCAACTAAACGCAATCATATTCAAACTTGTGATGCTTTAAGTGGAAATTTAATTTGTTTTTCCAGCGATCTCATTCGATCGATTGGCTATCCTGCCGCCGATCGTGTCCCCCATTATCAAGCGGATATTGTTTATACCTATCAAGGTATAAAGTCTGGTTTTATTCCAATAGTATTGGGAGATTCAATTGCAATTTGTGCGATGGGTCCAGGCTGGATTAATAGTCCACTAGCAATCCGAAAGCATTGGAAGAAGATGAACTCGCCCAAGTCAGATCTTTATCCATCCGCTTACTGGTACTATTGTTGGAAATTTTATGGTCTTCTAGGTATATTTCCATTCATTCTGGTTTATCTTAGACTTGCGATTGTCACAGTACTAAGCCTTGTGGTTCCAATTACCTGGTTACAACGTTTAAAGGTCTTTAAAGATCGATGGACGTAATACTCTCATCAAATCAATATTGTTCTACAGGAAATTAACGTATGAAATTCAGTGACGTAATAGAACGATTAGGTGCTGTAAAAAGTTATGGCGATCCTAATCTTGAACTGAATGGCATAGGAGCGATCGAAGATACTAAACCCGGTCAGATTAGCTACATTGGCAGCGAAAAATTTGTCTCTTTCATTGCCACAACCCAGGCCAGCGCTTTAATACTGCCAAAGCATGATGAATTACAAGCCTATGTCACGTCACTCGGAATTGCTTGGATGGAAGTGCCAGACCCACGATTAGCGTTTGCTCAGGCGATCGACTTATTCTATACTCCCTACAAACCACCCATTCGTATACATCCCACTGCCGTAATTGACCCCTCAGCCCAGATTGGAAACAATGCCTCGATCGGGGCGCATGTCGTGATTGAAGCAAATGTGACCATTGGCAATGATGCTTGTATTCATCCCAATGTTGTGATTTATCCAGGAGTTTGTATTGGCGATCGTGTCACATTACATTCAAATTGCACCATTCAAGAACGATCGCAGCTTGGCAGTGATTGTGTCATTAACAGTGGTGCAGTCATCGGCGGCGAAGGGTTTGGCTACGTACCGACAGCGGACGGTTGGGTCGCAATGCGGCAGTCAGGCTGTGTGGTTCTAGAAGACAAGGTAGAAATTGGATGCAATTCAACAATCGATCGGCCTGCGGTGGGTGAAACTCGCATTGGACGCGATACCAAGTTAGACAATCTAGTCCACATTGGCCATGGGACGCTCATTGGTTCCGGTTGTGCGATGGCAGCACAGGTGGGACTGGCCGGAGGCGTTACCGTTGGGGATGGGACGATTTTGGCAGGGCAGGTTGGAGTGGCCAATAATGCCAAAATTGGTAAAGGCGTGATTGCTTCATCAAAAACGGGGATTAATGGCACGATCAAAGATGGATTAGTAGTATCTGGAAGCCCTCCTGTTGATCATAGAATTTATCTGAAAATTTGTGCAATTTACAGCAAAATTCCTGATTTGTATCAAGATGTTCGTCGTTTAAAAAAACAAATGAAAGATTCATAGGAATGGAGAGTCCGATCGGGATTAAATACAGGGCTATTTCATTCTGAATAGAAGTTTAAGTGTGTTAAGACTAAAGCTAGCCAGTCGCTGAGCTTGAGCCATATTTTCAAACCCAAGATCACGATATAAATTGAGGGAAACATTCCGCGCAATGGCCCAAATTTGAAT
>JAPLHZ010000212.1 GCA_026389365.1 Cyanobacteriota bacterium | reverse complement strand
GGCGGACATCCGGTAAATCGAGTGGAATGTGAATCTGATTCTCCATGAGGCCCCTCGCTTGCTGGCTAACATCTTGATTTTACAGCCAATCGATGAACGCTATATCTGGATGCCGACCACGGCAATTCTAGGAGAACCCAGAGTAATCCCGGCAAGACCAAATACTGAAGCGGATAGTCTGATAAAAAAGTAAACCCGCTCAATAGCCCAAATCCGAGCAACAGTAATCCCACATCCCACGATCGATCCCAAGTAATCTGTCGCCATCGAAACCGCTGCCAACTCACCAACATTGGCATCCCAATCATCACACTAAGCGCATCACCAATCCACCATGTTTTCCAAATCTCACCATACAAGGCCCAAGGTACAATACCAAACAGCCCCATATAGAGTAATGCTAATGTTGGCGTAATGACTGGAATGACCAATCCAATGGCGATGAATACCGTCACATTACGAACCCGATCAAGAATCTGCCCAACTAAAAAAGTGCGTAAAAGATTCGCACCGATCACTGTTGTGAGCATTGTAATGGTTGCTTGAATCAAACTCGTAACAAGAGCCTTTTCAATCGTTAAGTTTTTTATATGAACGTCAAAATTGATAATAAAATTTGCGATCGCAATACCCGGTATTAAATGATTACCACCGAGATATAGGGTAGCCCAAGCGATCGGGGCCGGAATCCAGATGGGCGTAATACTAAGTGAGTCGGACAATCCGAGACTCATCGAAAAAATCGCTGATTGGTAGTAAGCAAACCCTGTAAGGAGAAGCGTCAAGCCAGTTATGGGCTGAAGATAAATAAACCAAAAATTGCGATCGGATAAAATCCTAACCATCTTAAACATAGCCCAACAAATGAAATAAATGCACTTTGTTTAGTATGCCTGTTTTTGTATTATTCTAGTAATTAATGCATCAGATGATCAGATAACAGAACTAGACTTTCGGGTACTGGCCAACAATTCGGGGTGCTTTGCCCGTTAGTCCTTGCATGTGCCGTAGAACTAAAGACCGAATAGGAGAAATATCCTGCAAGATCCATAAAGAGCAGCGTCGGATCAGTACGATCGGCCATATTTTGTTGGAAAAAAGACGAGTTAATGTATCAGTCAATCCTAATACAAATAGGTTTTCCCACATTCTCCACCGTTCGTACTGTTTCAACACAGATAGACTTGCAAAATCTTTATCCCGAGCCAGCGCATTCTGCATCACATTGACTAGCGCCGCCGCATCTCGGATTCCTAAATTAATTCCCTGACCGCCCACTGGATGACAACAATGCGCTGCATCCCCAATTAACGCGAGTCCCGGTTTCACATATCGAGTGCTGTGTAGAAGCCGAACTGGAAATACCGACGGCTCGCCCACTAAGGTCAATTTGCCCATGTGGTCGCCATAGCGCGATCGCAGTTCAGCCATAAACTCCTCTGGATTAAGCGTCAGCATCTCATCGGCAACGGCCCGAGGCGCAGTCCAAACAATCCGACACAAGCCATTCGGCAACGGCAAAATTGCAAACGGACCATCGGGTTGAAAGCGTTCGTAGGCGATTTGGTTATGGTTATGCTCAGGTTGAATGAAGGCAACAATGCAGGATTGCCAGTATTGCCAGCCAAACGTGGTGATATTGGCGGCTTGGCGCAGGGCCGATCGGCTACCATCGGCGGCGATCACGAGCTTGGTGGAAAGGATTTGTGCGCTGTTTTGAAAACTATTCTGTGCAAGTTTAACGATGGTTCGATCGCCTGTCTTAACTGTCTCTATGACCGTCGCTGGACAAATCCGATCGACGTTTGGTAAGGCGTTCAGCCTGGATTCTAAGGCTTCCAATAAGACCCGATGCTCCGCCACATAGCCAATAGTTTCACGGCCTAGATCTTGGGGTGAAAACTTCACCACTTTGCCATAGTCGCTGTCAGAGAGCTGGACCGATCGGTAGGTTTCGACCTGAGGCCGAATGCGTTGCCAAAGTCCTAACTCTTCAAAGACTTTTACTGATAGTAAATTAAGGGAATAGGCTTGTCCTCGATCGCTAGCCATCGACCGAGCTTCCGCTTCAACAATAGCCACCTTCAATCCCGCTTGGCCGAGCGCACATGCCGCGACATTACCGACGATCCCGCCTCCAACAATCACGACATCATACTGACAGACATCTGTATACTCAACATCTGTTAAGGCGGGGGTTGAATCTAAGGCGGGGGTTGAATCGCGATTTACGCCGTAATCAAGATCGTGATAGGTCAGTTCAGGGGCAGTGACGATCGGTACGGTTTGCATTGCAGGATGTTAATCGAAAGATTAAAACGAGTTACATAAGTACACATATAGTGTACTAATTATCAGCGGAATGCAAGCAGTTTTCTGGGTAGGATACCGTCCCCTGTAGGGACAGGTGAACCGATTGGATAAAAATCCTCGACCTGAGTGATCGCGGTGCGCAATTGAAAGCTGTCGTTGGGATCTGCGTACGAGCGCCTTCAATGAATTACCATCGGTTTGAGTGCAGTTAGTCTCGACCGAAACCGTATTCAAACAAGCTGAAATAATAGCCCAGCAATTAACTAACATTTATTCGACTTGTTAACCACTTAATAGCCAATTAAACTGTCTGTTCTTTCCACCGATCGATTTTCACACAATCAATATCAAACTGATCCAACGCCCGTGCCACCACAAAATCAACCAAATCATTAATCGTCTTCGGATGGTGATACCACGCGGGAGTGGCGGGAACAATACGCGCTCCAGCTTCAGCCAACGTTGTCAAATTGCGAAGATGAATTAAATTTAGCGGTGTTTCACGAGGCACAATGACTAGCTTTCGACCTTCTTTGAGTTGCACATCTGCTGATCGTTCTAGCAAATCTGAACTCAAACCCGCCGCCATCTTGCCCACCGTACTCATGCTACAAGGAATCACGAGCATTCCTAACGTCCGAAACGAGCCACTCGCGATGTTAGCACCCACATTCCCAAAGGCATGACAGGTTAACTTTCCAAAGGACTCAACCTCGCATTTCTCACGCCAGAACGCTTCTTGGGCGATCGGATCGATCGGCATTCTGATGCCCTCTTCTTCAAGCCAAACCATATAGGCCGCTTTAGAAGCGACTAGTTCAATACTGTAATCAGCAGTCAGTAAATGCTTCAGAGTGCGCACAGCATAAATCAATCCCGACGCACCCGAAACACCGACAATTAACGGACGAGTCATGGATCTGTTCTCACATACTTAAAACAATTAATAACGAACTAGTCAATAAACATTATCGGAAATTGTTTTTTAGAGATTCAAAGCCTTGCTAGGCAAGGGCTGTAAATTCGCAAAACCCTATTTCCGATTAAGTCTAATGACTGATCTAATGATTAACGACTAGATCAATCATTGACATTTTTCTATTTTAATCGTCATCAGAGTCAAATTCTTGATTTTGCTCTTCATATTCTTGTTCTTCGTCTGGGTTATTGAAGTAATCTTCTGGTGCTTGGCTTCCACCGCTGACTGCGATTAGATCAATTTGTTGACGATAGTAATCGACGCTTTTCACTTGGACTTCAATCCGATCGCCCAGTCTGAATTGATTGCGATTTTTCCGTCCAACTAGGATTTGTTGCCGCGATCGGAATTCATACCAATCGTCTTTAAGCGAGCTGACATGGACTAAGCCTTCAACTAGGAGTTCTTCGATTTCCACGAATAGTCCATAGGATTGAACGCCTGTAATTACGCCATGGAAGATTTCACCCGTCCGTTCTCGCATGAGTTCGGCTTTTTTCAGCCCTTCCAAATCATTCTCAGCATCTTGAGCAACTTTTTCCCGTTCACTGAGGTGGTTGACCACCATATTGAAGTAGGCCGTCAACTCTTGCTGAAGTTTATCGGGAAGGACACTCCAGCCGATTTCGCCGTGGCAGTCACTGTGACGGATGTCGATGCCTTCTTTTGAGCGGGCCGATTTACGATCGCGGCCTTCTTCAAAGACGGCATGGAGCGCTCGGTGAATCAACAAGTCAGGGTAACGACGCACGGGGGAAGTGAAGTGGACATAGCCTTGATCCAGAGATAGGCCGAAGTGAGGCTTGGCGGTAGTGCTATAGAAGGCGGGTTTGAGGGTCGAAAGCAGGAGGTAAGTTAATACCCGTTCGGCGTTGGATTCGGCGAACTGCTGGGTAAAGTTCTGGAAGTCTTGGGAAGTGACTTCTTCTTCGTTACCCAGTTTGAGTTCTAATCCCATTCCTGCGGCGAGTTTGATTAGATCCTGCACCGCTGTGAGGTCGGGTTGGGGATGGACTCGGTAGACTGCCGGAATTTTCAGAGCTTGCAGATGCTGGGCGACGGTCTGATTAGCGATCAACATCAATTCCACAATCAACGAGTGGATGGGCAGGCTGCTTGAAACCACAACGGCTCCGAGTGCGCCTTCATCGTCATAGTGGAATTTGCTGAAGGTGTAACGATCGGCTTCTTCAGGGGTTTCAATTCCATCGGCACGGGCGTAGATTTTTTCAGGCAGATTCAGTTCAAAGGCTCCTCGCGACCTACGTTGCTCTTTGATAGCATGGCTGATTTGGTCTAGGTTGCTGAGCATTTCCGCAATCGGGGCAAAGGCATCTAGTTCTGGAGACGATTCTCTGGCTAAGAGCGCTTCGGCTTGGGCATAGCTGAGGGCATAGTCAACGGAGATAATCGCGGGCTGAATCTCGTACTCCAGAACGACTCCAGCTTGGGTCAGAATTAATAGCACCGATATCGATAATCTGTCTTTCCCGACTTGCAGTGAACAAACTTCATTGGTCAACGCATCCGGCAGCATAGGAATGACGAGTTCCCCCAAGTAGGCCGAAATGCCTCTTTTTTGGGCCGCACGATCTAACGGTGTGTTGGCTCGGACATAATGAGCTACATCTGCAATATGAATGCCCAACCGCCAATGGCCGCTCTCTAGAAAATCTAATGTGATGGCATCGTCAGCGCTGTCGTTGTCCTTGGCTTTGATGGTAATGGTCGTTACTTTCCGCAAGTCCATGCGACGCTTGATCTCGATTTTAGAGATTTTGGGCGGGATCGCTGCCGCTGCCGCCATAACATGGGGCTGGAAAATCGGCGTTAGATCATGTTTACAGCAAACAATATCGATGTCATCCGCTGCGTCGTCTGTGCCTAAAAGTTTGACCACATTGCCATTGGGTCCGCTGTTGCCTAGGGGATAGCGGAGAACTTCGACATGGACTAATTGCTCTAAGGCGGAGTCGAGGTCGAGTTCTGTGGGTTCAAGGTTGACTTCAAACAGGAGCCGATCGTCTAGGGGAACGGCCCGAAAGCTGCCATCGTCTAATTTCTTCAGGCGGGCCAAAATAGATGGGTTGGATCGTTCCAAGATCAAGCGCACTTCACCTTCAGGCGACCGACGACGGGTCCCTTCCTTGGTCACTCGCACCATGACGCGATCGCCATTCCAAGCGCTGTTGAGATGGCTCTCACGGATGTAGATGTCTTCGGCTTCTTCGGTATCTTGAATAGCAAAGCAGAATCCTTTACTGGAACAGCGCAGTTTGCCTTCGATGATGCCTTCTTCGGGGAGACGACGATATTTGCCGCGTTCTTTTTCGACGAGACCGATTTTTTCAAGGGCATCCAGCGCCACTTGAAGTTTTCGGACATCGCTCTCCACTTGGCATTCCAACTTTTGCTCCAAGGTTTTTGGAGCAACCAGTTTGTCACTGTCGAGATTAACCAAGAGTTCGGCGATCGAAAATTCCATTGGAGCGGCATGTCCTTACGATGTTCAGCGACGGAGTTGGGCAGCGATGCGATCGACCCTAACCCACAGAACATTAAATCACTATGATGTCCCAACCCACTCAAAACTCACAGATTTCTCTAACGTTCCCCCGTGACAATGTAACTGACCCGTTTGCCAATGTTGGTGGAATGGTCGGCCATCCGTTCGATATGGCGAATCGCGAGCACCATCAATACGATCGGTTCGATGGAACCCTGAAGCTCTGTTTTTTGAGTCAGGAGCGTATAGAGATTCTCGTAGTCTGAATCAACCGCATCGTCCAATAGCTGCATGTCCTCGGCTGATTTCCCATCTAAATCCGATAGCACCTTTAGCCCAGTCGCCAACATCGCCCTACATCGATCGAACATGGTCCGAATCTGACTCATCTGAGGTTGTACCTCGTAGGGAAAAAGCCGCACAGAGACTTCTCCTAAATTTTTGGCATAGTCACCAATGCGTTCAATATCGCGAACTAACTGCATTAGGGCACTTAGCAACCGTAAATCTCGGGCAACAGGAGATTGAAGCGCAATCATGTTGACGCAATCTAATTCAATTTGACGATATAGTGCGTCGATTTCTCGATCGGCAACAATGATTTGATCTGCTGCTTCTAAATCCCGCTCAAACATCGCTTGACGAGCTAACTGACACGACGTTTCAACGAGTGCGCCCATTCTCAAAACATCCCGTTGGACGCGTTTGAGCTGACGATCGAAATTCACACGAATGGGTTCAGGATTATTCACTAATTCGCTTAGTAAAGCCATAGATTACACACTAATATCCAGCATAAAAGAGTTAAAAGCCTTTTTTGTTTAAAATAAATTAATAAAAATAAATTAATAAATATTTGGACCGTGTGATTTTTATCTATTTCAAGGAATTTAATAGAATTTTAATAGTCCAGCCTTATTAAGATCATAGCAACAGATGTCTCGATTATTGGTAGTCCCGATAACAAGTTGGGCGCTGAGAGAAATTGTTATCCTCCCGGACAGATCTGATTTAATCAGGGCAGGCAAAAATAAAATTCTACGAATCGTGTCGCAAATTGGCTGAGATCCTGTACGTTATTAGTCTGTTTTGATCGCAGCCTTAGTTGACCCAGGATTTATCCGAAAAACACTATAGAGCTGGTCAATCTTAGCAGCGAGGCACTACCACTGCCGTTTAACTGGAAAAATCTATCGTCCATCGCTAGGTCTATCCGCTCAACGTTCCGACTATTAATCGTCTAAATTTGCAACTAGTCCTCATGTACTAGTATCCTTATATCAACCTAATTGTCATTACTACCATGAACCTTGCACTAGCCATTCCCCACGCCACCCGATCGCCTGATACAGCCTTACTAGAGTCGGGTTCCCTCGACGATCGTCTCAGCGCACTTCGTCCAAAGCTCAATCCCGTACTGCAACAGCTTCGATCGCAGTATCCAACCGGGTGTCTCTCGGCAGATTTAGTTCAAATTCATCAAGATCAGTTTGTCGTTCGGGCTATGGTTCAAGTTGACAACGTGGCTCTCGTGACGGCATTGGCGAGTGCTTCGACCATTGAAGTGGCGGAGGACCGGGCGAGAACTCGGGTATTGGAAGCATTAGGTCTCAATAGCGCAATTATTAGTGCAACGTTGCCCATCGGATTGCCGATCGTAGGATCAGTGAATACTCTACCCGAATCGCCGATCGCATTGGTCTCGGAAGAAGTTGCTGATGAAAGCCCAGTTGTATCCAAGGTTGAGACGACACCCGTGTCTAAGGCGACCAAGCGCAAATCTAAGGCTGCACCCGTTATCCCGGAAGTGGTGGTTGAAGAAGTAGCGGTTAATTTATTTGATACGACGATTCCTGAAACTGTTCAACCTGAAACTGTTGAAATAGTCAAAGCCCCTGAATCTACGCTTGAACCGATCGCGGAAATCTCGATTCAAGCAGTAGCACCCGTTATCGAGCCAATGGTCGAAGCGATCGTCGAACCCGTTTTGCCAACGCCTGTTTTGTCACCGATCGTCCCTGTCTCTGTTCAGGCAGCGGTTGAGGTGGCAACTGAGCCAGAAGAACTTGAGTCGGTTGAGATCAGTCTGGACGTTGAAGAGGTCTACGAATATACCTACGAAGGCGAAGAAATCCCTCTTGAACCAATCGCCTCCCTCGAAGTTGCCCCAAAACCTGTTGTTGTGCCCGCTGTCCCGATCGACTACGGCCTGGATTTATCAGATGCGATCGCCCAAATTGGGATGGAAATCGATCGGATTGGCTGGACCAAAAAACAAGGAAGCGCTTACCTCCAGCAGACCTATAGCAAACGCACTCGCGCCGAACTCACCGAAACCGAGCTGTTTGGTTTCTTAAGCTACCTGAAATCAATGCCTGCTAAACTCCAACCTGAGTTGAGTCAAATTCCGTTCTAACGTTTTAAAGATGATTTGGAGAAGTTTGAGTATGATTGACCCCGATATTACCCCTGAACTTCTCCAGACCATCGATGTTCTCGAAACCTTAGAAAATCTCTATGACACCGCACCAACGGACGAAATCGCCAAAATTTTAATTGATGCTTGGCTAAAAATAACCCAAACTTTTCCCCAAGATTTTCAAGAAGCAACCCAGGAAGATGCGGGCGCTGAGGGACTGCGCCGTTACATTCGGGTCAAAGCATTTTTCTCAAACCCAACAGAAAATCCCATTAGCCAAGCCGATCTCGCTCAATATTACGAAAATCGTCAGGAAATAAATTGGGAAGAAGAAGAGGATTGGGAAGAATGGGACGAAGATTAA
Organism: Cyanobacteriota bacterium; assembly: GCA_026389365.1. Lineage (GTDB taxonomy): Bacteria > Cyanobacteriota > Cyanobacteriia > Leptolyngbyales > Leptolyngbyaceae > JAAFJU01. Next base: position 4,432 of record JAPLHZ010000212.1, on the reverse strand, counting down.
TGAGTAAGTTTAGGTCTAATTTCGATTACGTGCTGGAATCGCCGGACCTCGATAGTAGCCTTCTTTAAAATCATTCAGTTTGTACCAAACCAAACCGATCGCCAATGCGGCAATCCCCATAGTCGGCACCACCATCGCCGACACTAATGCCATCGCTCCCAATGCCACCAGTAACCGTTGCAAAATTAAGATATTTTTTAATGCCGTTCGGCAACTTTTACAATGTTTGGTATGGGAATGGTAACGATCGAGTAATGCCTCTCGGGATTGACGAATTGGCAACGTTTGATTTGGAAACGGATCTGCACCAAAGGCAGAAAACCACTGTCGAAATTCAAACACAAACCGATCGGCCTTTGTCGGTAGATAGAATGCTTGGGAAAACCGATCGCTACCGCCCGATTTGGTCAATGCTCGTTCTTGCCAATGTAAAAAGATTTGGTCATCTTCTAAAATTGAATTTTGATTGATATGGGAATACCAATTCGGGGTCCACTTAATAAAAAATCTTGGAATTGGCGATGAAAGCTGAAATGGGAACATGGCAAATAATCGACATTCACCCTTGCGCGTCGGCGTTGCATAGACCGCTGTAATCGTCCGACCAAACAACTTCGAGGTCAAATCATGCCACATCAAATTCGGCGCAACAAACGTAGTATCCTGCGCTCCGAGTTTGCCCTTGCGTGGTCCTTCCGCCCAATGTCCCACAAATCCATTTCGTCCCGTACTCATGACCTCCAAATCCATGGGAGCCGCATTCACCCGATTTCCTACCGATTTATGATGGGTAAACGGTAAATGACTCGCATCCAGCACATTCTCCATTAATGTCACGGCATCATAGGGCAAATCCCGCGAAATGGTCATACAAATCCAAGCGGGATCAGCGCTGTCATAGGGTGCGATCGTTGGAATCGGAACTTGAGACGCGACCGTAAAATCCCCGCCATATACAAACAATAAGCCTTGAGATTCTGCCGTCGCAAATACTGGAATGCAAGCCCGCACTGCCTGGTTAGCCCGATCGTCCTCATTTTGTTGCGGAATCCGATCGCACTTGCCCTCCCCCGTAAAGGCCCAGCCATGATAAGGACATTCCAGCAGTCCATCCTCTGCAATTCGCCCTTCAGATAATGGGACTAAGCGATGAGGACATTGATCCCGCATGGCCCGCCAACTATCTGTGGCCCGATCCCACCAAATGACTAAATCAATTCCAAGCAAGGTAAAGGCATTGGGTGTCGTGCGCTCTAAATCCCGCAGGAAAAAGACCGGATACCACGCTTCTTTCGCATCAAAACAAGTTGCATCAGTCCCCCCGAGTAAACCAACATCTTGCAGATCAATATCTTGCGTCTTCGATTCTTGCTCTAACACCATGACTTACCCCAGATAGACCTAGACAGCCTAAGATTATCAACTTAACAATTTATTATTTATCTTAATATAATGTTTTATGATTTCCCACAAGTTTATCTCCCCGATCGATCGTCCTGCATTCCATCGTCCCAACCACTAATCACCCACACCAACCACTACCTACAGTGTAATTTATAGAAAATTTTAGGTCGCTCACCCCAAATCTACGATCGTCTGCTAGATTAAGGGAGACTTAATACCTAAATCGCTATGACTCAGCAACTGAACCTAAAACCAGGCAGAAAGTCTATTTCCTCACCGAAGGCAAGAGCTACTAATTCGGTGAAGAGTGCGCCCGCCCCGAAAAGTCGTAAGCGCTTACCACTGTGGGCTTCGGTGTTAATTGCTGGAAATGGCCTATTGTTGCTGGGTGTTTCGATTCTGACGACCCAGCCGGAGCTGACGAAGCGGATTGTCAATAATCCACGCATTGCACCCTTGATTGCTAAGGTTTGGCCCAATGCTATGCCGTCGGTTGAGCCTGTGGCACCGATCGTTGAAGTAGCCCCGACGGAAGTTGCTCGCACTGTGTTGAGCTACGACCAATGGCTGGAGGTGTTGAAACAAGAAGCAGTAGCAGTGTCGGCGAAAAATCCTGAACGTCTGACAGTGTTGCTGGGTGACTCGTTAAGTCTGTGGTTCCCCCCCGAGCAGTTGCCGAGCGATCGGAGTTGGCTCAATCAAGGCATGTCTGGTGAAACAACTGCCGCTATGTTGAAGCGATTGAATTTTCTAGATGAGACTAAGCCGCAGACTATTTTGGTGATGGCTGGAATTAATGATTTGAAGTCGGGTGTTTCGGATGAAGATTTGCTGACGAATTATCGCACTATGGTTCAAACCCTGAAGCAAAAGCATCCCGATAGTGAAGTGGTGATTCAATCGATGTTGCCCCATGGCGGCGAGTCCATGACAGTGGAAGAACGCGATCGCTTGTTGGCGGTGTCGAATGAAAAAATTTTTAAATTAAATCAAAAACTCGCCACTATTGCGAAAGAAGAACAGGTTTTATTTTTGAACCTAAATCCATTGTTCTCTAATAATGAGGGGATGTTGCGATCGGATTTGACTACTGATGGATTGCATTTGAGTCCGGCAGGCTATTTGGTCTGGAGTACGGCGTTGCAAACCTTTAGCCAAACTCAATTGCGTGGTGCTGTTTCACCTCAAGCTGAAATACTTCCGTCTAATACTGAGCCTAATGCTAGTAAGCCTGCGGTGGCTCAACCTGAGACTCCTTAAAAAATTAGTAGTTCGATATGGAGCATCGCCACGCTGACTTAATCGTTCTCAAGGTTCAGGAGGAATCTGAAACTTCAATTAGGCAATCAGCGACGACAAGCTTAATGGTAGTTGTTTTATAGAAATCACTCCGCAACATTTCAACGCTACTAATGTGATACGACTAATGTGATATGACTAATGCGATACTACTGAGTAGGTGAACGGCAGAGGTGAGTGCGGTGATACAAGATAAAAAAGGCTCCCGATCGGATTGGGCTTGGAACTTTTGGTGGACCCTGCCTATTTATCCCTTTAGTCAGCGTCAAACCTTGTGTCGAGAAGTTGTGCCCGGTGACGTTTGGGTTCTAGAACAATTGCAGGGAATTCTCTATGTCGTAACCCCCATTCGCATGACCGTCGTGCGGCTGAGTGAAGGCGGATTGTTGGTCTATGCCCCGATCGCACCGACTAAAGAATGTATTTCATTTATGAATGATTTAGTCAAGCAGTATGGAGATGTAAAATATATCATTCTCCCCACTGTTTCTGGATTAGAACATAAAGTCTTTGTCGGACCATTTGCCCGAAAATTTCGTAATGCTCAAGTATATGTTTCCCCAAGTCAGTGGAGCTATCCAATCCGATTGCCATTGTCGTGGCTGGGGTTGCCGATCGGACGCACCCAAACCTTGCCGCAGTCGAGTCAAGACACCCCCTTTGCCGATGAATTTGACTATGACATTTTAGGCCCAATTAGTTTAGGCATTGGACCCTTTGAAGAAGTTGTATTCTTTCATATCCGATCGCAAACCTTACTCGTCACCGATTCAATTCTATCCGTCCCCGAAACTCCCCCCGAGATCATTCAACTCGCCCCCACTGCATTGCTGTACCACGCCAAAGATCATGCCGCCGATATAATTGAGGATACCCCTGAAATGCGATTGAGAGGATGGAAACGGATCGCATTATTTTCCTTTTATTTTAGACCTAGTGCATTAGATATTTCGGATTTAGGCCTAGCGTGGAAAGATGTAAAACAGGCCGGAAATTTGGCTTCCCGTGCTTATTTTGGACTTTATCCCTTCCGTTGGAAATCCGGTTGGGAAGCTTCATTTGAATCACTTTCGGCAGGCGGACGATTGTTTGTTGCTCCTATTTTGCAGCAATTAATTCTAAATCGGGATCCTCAACAAGTTTTAGATTGGGCCGATCGGGTGATGAAATGGCCGTTTACTCGCATTATTGGTTGTCATTTAGAGGCACCGATCGTTGCTGGACCCATAGAATTTCGGCAAGCATTCTCGTTTTTAGAACATCATTCACTATTTCCCGCGCAGGCATTACCCGAGGCCGATTTTGCACTACTACGTGACATTGAAACCCAACTGCTAAATTTCGGAATTACACCACCTGCACGCGATCGCATAGGAATCGTGAATGATGATGTCTAAAACGATCGCTTTTAGTTTAAATAATTTAGGTAGTTTAAATAATTGAGGCTTGAATTTTGAGTGTCCAGATTAATCCTCACGAACCAGCAGTTTTAAATTCGTAACAAAAGATACAGATATAAGTAACTAAATAAAGATGAGGCTTAAAATATAGCGAAAATGATAGTCCGAGCCAGTCAATGCTAGCAACGATCTTAGTTTTTAGTGTTTTCTTAGATTTCCTGCAAGAAGGAATAGAAAAAATAAAAGACCCAAGAAGCAAAAGCAATGCGACAAAATTGAAAATCAGCGATGCGATGTTGTCGGTGTTCTCCATGTTTTTCATGCAGAAT
>JAPLHZ010000350.1 GCA_026389365.1 Cyanobacteriota bacterium | reverse complement strand
CTCAAATGTTGCTGGAGTCACGCCGCACAACCGTTTGAACTCTACAGGCTCTAAATTCTTAGCTTGTTTATAACTCACGTTCAATTAGCTGAATTTATATCTATTGTACAACTTTATTCGACTTTCGCAGGAGGTCTAATGGGACGATCGGATTTAAGTTAAGAAAATAACTTCACAAAATAAATTGCGATCGGGAAAAACAAGCTAATCAATCGATGGTCTACGACCGACCAAAAGTCATCGTTCATAGTGCCAAAGACGATCGTAAGATGAATCGAATCTTTTATTTCTGTGTGGGATTGGCGATCTGTTTTGTGGTGTGGAAAGTGAAGAATTGAGAATGAAAAAAATAGAAGATGACTCTACATTCTTAATACACGAAGTTATACGATATAATCTAGCTTTATTACGGTACCTATGATGCAAGAAACTACCGTTCAACTCCCTGATACACTCCTTCAATCGCTCGAACTTCTCGCCCAAGAAACAGGAACCACCTTCGATCGTTTAATTCAAACCGCAATCGAAACTTATATTCAACAGCAAACGCCCTTCCCGCCCTCGATCGGAATTGGTTCTAGTGGCATCTCTAACCTCTCTGAACGAACTCACGATCTTTTATGGCAAGACTAACAGCACTCGCTGACACCAGTGGCATTATCGCCCTACTCGATCGCAGCGATCGTCATCATCAAAGTGTCGTCCAAGTCTTCAAGCAATATAGTTTGATCGTCCCATCAACGACCTTGCCAGAAATCGATTATCTTGCCAGTAAATATCTAGGCGAACCCTCAGCTAGAGCTTTCTTCAAAGATTTGACTGATGGATATTACACCTATCAAACTGTCGAAATTCAAGATATTCAATATGCTCTTCAAATTATGAATCAGTATCAAGGTGTTCCTCTAGGGATAGTAGACGCTAGCATCATCGCGATCGCCGAACATTATCAAATCTCTCGTATTCTTACACTCGATCGTCGTCATTTCAGCTTAATTCAACCCAAACGAATCCCCTATCTGGAATTATTGCCTTGACGAATTAAAGGATGATCTGTATCAAACAAATATCGCATCACTTCATCGGAAGGTTGATCTGCCACTCGAAACGATCGACCATACTCTTCGGACCAATGGCCTACCGCGATCGCACGAGTCGAACCCCATTGGCGGGTGCAAGCGTCACTCCTCGACGGCGGGGCAGTTCTGGAGCCGAATCCACCAGAGAAAACTCATAGCGGGAAAGCACCTGAGCCAGAACCAGCTTGAGTTCATACATCGCCAACGCCTCCCCAATGCAGCGCCGAACCCCGCCCCCAAACGGCATAAACTCATAGGGCGTAAACGTCCGATCGATAAATCGTTGTGGATTAAACTCGTGGGAATTGGGATAGAGATCCGATCGGTGATGCACCAGATAGATGCAACCCACCACTATTTCACCGGGTTCGAGCTTGTAGCCCAGAACATCCACTGGAGTTTCAACCTGACGCGGAAAGGTTCACATCGCCACCGGATGAATCCGCAAGGTCTCATTACACACCGCCGTTAAATACGGCAATCGAAAAATCTCCATTGGATCTGGATTCTTCCCTAAAGTTGCAAGTTCCTGAAGCAGCTTTGTCCGCACTTCAGGTTTACGGTGAGTCCAATACAACGCCCAAGCCATCGCCGTTGCCGTAGTTTCATGCCCAGCAAACAACAACGTCATCAACTCATCCCGCAACTCAACATCGCTCATCGGCTCTCCCTGCTCATCCCGCGAAGAGAGCATCAACGACAGAATATCAATCCGATCGGTCCTCGATTCAGCCCGTCGCTCGGCAATTTCGAGATAAATCAGATCATCAAGCTTTTGCCGATCGCGCACAAATTTCCCCCACGGACTCCATGCCCCCCAGTCTTGTTGTAAACCGGGATAGAACAGAACCATAGTGCTCAGTGGCGAGTGAAATAGATCCGCAACTTGGGTCATTAAGTATTTTAAGTTTTGGAAGCGATCGCTCCCCGCCCCACTCTCAGACATCCCAAAGACCGCCTTCAGAATGATATTGAGCGATATATCCTGGGTCACCACCCGAGCCTCAAAGGGCTGATTCAGGGGAACTGCATCAAACGCCATAGTCGCCAATTCACCGATTAGCTCACCATAAGCCCGCATCCGTTCACCATGAAAAGGTGGCATCACAAGCTGCCGTCGTCGCCGATGCCGATCGCCACTTAACATGATGACCGAAGAATCGCCCAGGATAGGAGCCAGAATTCGATTGAGATCCCCCGGAGCCTTGTAGAGACCAACGCGAGATCCGATCGTCGTATCGCGGGTCAGTATCTCCTGAATCGCTTGCGGTTGATTCACAAACACCAACCCTCCCTCAAATCCCACCACATTGGCTTGGAAAATATCGGGATAGGTACGAGCGGCAGTTTCCATATAGCCCACTGGATCCGCAACCCACTGCAACTGTTGGAGCCAAGCAGGTTTTGTGAAGGGTCTTGGAAGTTGAAGTGCCTTGTTCATAATGCTCGATCGAGTAATTAGGATCTACAAGTGGTCTGCTAGCCTAATCTTAATGGATGGATAAGGGATGGGGGAGCCGATCTTGGCTTTGAAGGAAGCCGTTACTCTGCGATCAGTGGTAGAGCTTGCCTACCTAGCAAAACCGCTTTCTGCCAGAAAATGAAGAAAACCAGCTAGCTGCAAGGCTTCTGGTTTCAGGATTAGATCTCAAATGGGTTCTATAAGAAAACCTATGACCACTCTTAATAATCCTGTCCTGACTCAAATCTTAATCCTGGGATCCCATTCCACAGAATTTTATCAAGTGGTTGGATGCTCGATTATTTTGATGGCAATTATGGCGGTAATGGGATGGATTTGGTTGCGAGACGAATTAAAGGAAAAAGAATAAAGCAATTTGAATCTCATACATCGAATCAGGGCAAAGATCCCGGTCGTATCCCGGCATTTGAATAAAATACCTGAGTACAAAGTACTGACCAAAGTGAACGTATTATTTTCTTTAAATTGACGAATTAGCACGATAGTCATCATGCAAAACAGGGAACCCTGAGAAAACCCGCTAAGTAATGGCTAAAGTCAGGAAACTCACAATGAACCGTCGCCCCATCGTCACGCCGCCAAGAATCAGCACCATGCCCCGCGCTCAAACTGAGTCTCGGCTGCATTTAGAACGGTATCAAATCGCGATCGAAAAAAGTCGTCTCGAAAAAGAGCTTGAAACGTTAGAATTTAGACAAATTCAAATTAAGGCACGTCTGATTCAGCTTGCTGACCAAGCCGCTATAACAGCAACTCTACAAGAAAATTTAGCGCAAAAAAATCCCCTCGCACCGTCAGATCAAGGAGCGATCGCAAATCCAGCTACCAAAACATTCAACACCGAATCTTATCAAACCTTCCTGTTAGATTTCTAGATGCATAATTTATGCAACACCCTAATTTTGAATAGAGCCGATCGTTCAATGTTAGGCTAAATTGAAACCAGATTTATTATTTAGATTATGTATAGCTTGCCGCAGATTACCGTTCAAGAACTTGCCGAAAAAATAGCATTAGGTGAATCCATTCAACTGGTGGATGTGCGGGAACTCCAAGAACTCTCGATCGCATCGCTTCCAGGATTTAAACATCTCCCTCTGAGTGCCTCCGAGTCTTGGTCAACTAATATTCATAGTCATCTAGACCCAGAACTCGAAACATTAGTGCTGTGCCACCATGGAATGCGATCGGCCCAAATGTGTCAATGGCTGATTGGGCAAGGCTTTGCGAATGTCAAAAATATCTCCGGTGGAATTGATGCCTATTCCATTCAAGTTGATGGTCGTATTCCACAATACTAATACTAACCTCATCTTTAAACTACTGTCTTAATCGCGCTGTGCCGATAAATTGGTCGAAGTCTATCGATTGAGCGGTGAAAAGGCGATCGTTATTTGTCATGTCGAAGTCCAATTTGATAGTAATGTCAGGAACACCCCGAATCCAGGTTGAGATCTGCTATCTTAGTAAAAAAGCTGAGATTTAGCCAAACCTTAACCCGAATGACGAACCCTATTTCCCTTAATGCACGTCAGCAACAAGTGCTGTGGGCCACAGTTCGCCACTATGTAGCTACAGCCGAACCCGTTGGTTCGGAAGTCTTGGTTAAGGAGTATTCTTTGCGGGCAAGTTCTGCAACGGTGCGGAATGCCATGGGATTTCTAGAGAAAGCGGGCCTGCTTTACCAGCCTCATATCTCAGCGGGTCGCATTCCGTCGGATTCCGGCTATCGCATTTATGTCGATCGGTTGCTCCAGCCCCTGCCATCCAATTTAAAATCTGTCGATCAGATCTTAAACGATCGGCTTCAGGGGCAAAATTGGAGTGTAGAAGCGGTATTCAAAGGTGCGGCTCAGATTCTAGCGACATTGAGTGGTTACATTACACTGATTACATTGCCATTGAATCGCATCACCGAAATCAAACATTTACAATTAGTGCGAGTCGATCATACGCGGATCATGATGGTCGTGGTGATGGCGAATTATGAGACTGAATCGGTGATGGTTCCCTTGAAAAGTAATAGGGATTTAGATTTAGATTTATTAGAACGTGAATTACAAATTGTATCGAATTTTCTGAATGCCAAATTGAAAGATCGATCGTTGTCGGAGCTTCAGCAATTAGATTGGGGCGAATTAGGATTAGAATTTGAATCCTATGGTCAATTGGTTCAATCCATGTTTCAGGAACTCGATCGGCGGTTTACCCAATCGGTGATGCCGACTCAAATGATGATGAGTGGTGTGGCTGATGTCCTGCGTCAACCAGAGTTCAGTGAATTACAGCATTTACAAACTATTTTGCATTTACTAGAAGAAGACCAACAGCAGTTAATCCCTTTAATTTTTGAACAGGGCGATCGGCGGGTGACCGTACGAATTGGATCTGAAAATCCCTTAGAACCCATTCAAGCTTGCACCTTAATTTCATCGAATTACAGCCGCGATTCAGTGCCCTTAGGCAGCGTCAGCATTTTAGGTCCAACCCGAATGGACTACGAAAGTACAATAGCATTGGTAGAATCGACAGCCGATTATTTGTCTGAACATTTGTCCGATCGTTAGGCCAAAGCTAAGGGGGACTAAGAGTTGAATTCTAGTTCCCTCTTTTTAAGGGGGCTAGGGGGATCGGGTATCAACCAAAGAATTCTACTGTTTAATTTTTTGGTTTAATTTTTTGATTAATCTTCCGCAAAAACGATCGCACACGTAATTGATTTAATCTAAATCCACTAATTCCCACTAAGTCCCCTACATTACTTTCTGCATAATCAAAAAATTGATTGAGTTCTTTTAAAATTACAGTCCATCGCAACACAATATTGTCCGATCGGTATTCCTCTAAAAAATCACTCGATAATTCAAAAGGACTAGGGGAATTCACCATAGCCATAATGCGTTGAACATCATAACCAGTGCTGTAATTTGCAATTTTATGGGCATTAAATCCCGGATCTAGATAGTCTGACAGTGCATGATTGACACTAGAAAACACATGACACCCTGAAGCCATTGCTTCCATCGGCGGCAACCCGAAGCCCTCACTAACGCGGTGTTGTGCCCAATATTCCGCAGAATCATACAGGTAAACTCGCGATCGGTTAAACAATTCACCCAACTCTGAGACAAACCCAGAAATCAATTCTACATTGCACTGTTTTTTCAAAGCAGGAACAAGAGACTGCAACACATAATCTGATGTTTTTCGAGTTTGTACTAAAACATCAATATCGCGAGGTGAATTACGATTTGAAAACTCATCTGAAATCTGATTCGGTAAATAGTAAATCAGCGAATGGGGTGCATATTGCCCCCAATATCCCATAGTATTTCGGCTGACCGTCAAAATCGGCACATTAGGCGGTAACCGAAATCCATATCCTGCACTGTGGGCATGGTAAACCACATGATGTCCCTTCAATTGCCCGATTAACTTTGGAACATCAAACCCCCAACTCACCACAAAAATCCGATCGGACCGTATTCCCTGACGTAATAAATCTGGCAAAAATAAAGTATTCTCTTCGCGCTGTCGATAGGTCACAACCTCCGCGTGAATCACTTGCTGGGCCAGTTTCATCGCCTTTAATTCAGCAAACAATCCGCCACAAGAAAACTGTCCCGTGGTTCCAGGAACGAGAAAAAGTAACGATCGTTGTTCAGTGATTTGGGGTTCAGGCGTTTGCATGGGAACTAATAACAGGTAGAGATCTAGACTAATTGCAATTAAATTGGCAATCGATCGATGTCTTTATTCGTTCCAATCACCACGATCGCATTACCTTTCATTAGCGCAGTATTCGGATCAGGATTAACATTGAACTTACCATTTTGACTGTAAGCCAACATATTCAAGCCATAACGCGATCGTAATTGTAATTCAGCAATGGTTTTTCCATGAAACTTCTCCGGCACCACGATTTCAACAATGCTATTGTCCGCATCTAGATCCAACCTGTCTAAAATTCCAGGCTTGGTTAATGACAACGCCAAATTACACCCCGCCTCATGTTCAGGGAATATGACATGATCTGCGCCCACCTTACGCAGTAACGTCTCATGAATCTCCGATGATGCTTTGGCCACTACATTGGGCACACCCCCTTCTTTGACATTCAATGTGGTAATAATGCTCTCTTGAATAAAGTTTCCGATCGCAACAATCACCGTTTCTTGCTCTAAAATTCCCGCCTCTTTCAACGCCACAACTTGAGTCGAATCCACCACGATCGCATGGGCCACCACCCGATCGAGTAATGCCTGCGATACCTTCAATTCATCCGAATCCACCGCCAACACGTCATACCCTTGTTTAGTCAAGGTCGAACAAACCGCTCGCCCAAACCGTCCCAAACCAATCACCGCAAAACTTTGACCACTACGATCCGATCGTAACGACGAAAAGAAACCAAATGAAGATAAATCCATGACATAACACCTGAAAATTAATAGTTATAAACCAAACTGAATTCAGACCACACTGTTCTAGATCAAACTCACCAAACCACTAACCTACCAATAAATTCTCCTCTGGATATTTCACAAATGTCGGATTTGGATCGCCGAGTAATGCACCCATTAGCAACAACACACCAACCCGACCAATATACATAGTCGGAATCAAAATCATTTGTCCCGGCAAACTAAGATTAGCCGTCCCAATCGCCGACAACCCAACTGTCGCGAATGCTGAAACCGCTTCATATAGTAACCCCAGGAAGTTTTGCGAAGGATCCGTCAGCGTCAAACAAATGGTCGAAACAATCACCACGATCGCCGACCCAAGGGCCACCGCCACCGCCTTTAAAATTAATGCGATCGGAATTTGCCGTTTAAAACACAAAACATCCTCCTTCCCCCGTAACACCGCCCCCGTACAGCTTGCCAACACACTAAACGTCGTGGTCTTAATGCCACCGCCCGTCCCGCCAGGACTGGCACCAATGAACATCAACGCGATCGTAATCACCAATCCCGTCACACTCATTTTGCCAATATCAATCGTATTGAATCCCGCTGTACGGGGTGTCACCGACTGAAAGAAAGCCGCCAATACCCGATCGCCTGCACCCAAGGGTCCGAGAGTTGCTGGATTGCCAGATTCGGTCATCAAAAACCCGATCGTTCCAACAACTAATAAAAACAATGTCGTACTGAGAACTAGTTTGAAATTTAGGGAAAAAATTCGGCGGTGTTGACTTCCTTCAAGGCTCGATCGGACGGCTAAAAATGCTTCCATAATAAACTGATAGCCAATGCCGCCGAATATAATCAGAAATGAAATCGTTAAACTAACGGGAACACTCGTCACATAACTCATCACATTGTCCGCAAACAATCCAAACCCAGCATTGTTAAAAGCACTCACACTGTAAAAAATCGAAAGCCACAATGCTTTTAACGGCGTATATGCGCCCTGTTGGATGAACGTGGGCAGCAAATTCACATCCTTCGGCAACATTGAGGCATCCGCAAAGGTGGGAAACATGAACAACGCCCCCAACACCTCAAACACCAACGTCGTCGCAATAATAGACTTGACCAATGCTGGCAACCCCGACAACCCCGACCCATCCAAGGACTGCTGAATGGCAATCTTATCGCGCAGGTTCAACCGCCGCCTCAAGACCAACAGCAACACCGTCGTCGCCGTCATATATCCAAGTCCACCAATTTGAGCCAATAGCGCCAAAATCACCTGACCAAACACCGTAAAGTGCTTCCCCACATCCACCACAGACAGCCCCGTTACACAGACCGCAGACGTGGAGCTAAATAGAGCAATATGGAACAACCGTGGCAAATCGTATCCCGTTCCGGCTGCGATCGAAACTGGCAGAGTCAACCCGACGGCCCCAGTCAAAATCACAGCCAAAAATCCCAAACAAACTGTCCTTGAAACCGTCATTCGTGGATAAACCGTTCTTTAAAATAGTACGAGATTTGAATTCGTAACGTTCGCATATGAATCTATCTCACTGAGCGTGATATGCACCAGAATTTTGCAGGCATCGAATCAATATTTTATTAAGTTTTGTTAAGAATGAGAATGGATCTCTAATATAGCGCAGCGGTGCCAGGGACTATCAGATGGTATGATTCCTGCGAAGAGTACTGTAAGTAAAGGCTTTAAAGTATGACGCAGGTGCCTGTTTCCCCTGTGGTGTTGGTTATTCTAGATGGATGGGGCTACCGGAGTTCAAGCGATGGTAATGCAGTCGCGGCAGCTAAAACCCCAATCATGGATAGTCTCTGGGCCGCGTATCCACGCACCCTAATCGGCACCTCTGGAAAAGATGTTGGTCTGCCGGATGGGCAGATGGGAAATTCGGAAGTGGGGCATTTGAATCTTGGCGCGGGGCGAGTGGTACCTCAAGAATTAGTCCGAATCACGGATGCTGTGGAGACTGGGGCGATCGAGCGCAATGCGGCATTGGTGAAGACATGCCAGAGTGCTAAGGCCAACGGCGGTAAGTTGCATTTAGTGGGTCTGTGTTCGGAAGGCGGCGTTCATTCTCATCTCAGCCACATTTCTGGTTTGCTGAAACTTGCTAAACAGCAAGAGATTGAGGACGTTTGCATTCATGCCATTACCGATGGCCGAGACACCTTGACCCGCGAAGGCATTGATGCGCTGACGAAATTGCAAGCGACGATCGATAGTATTGGCCTTGGTCGGATTGTGACGATGAGTGGTCGCTATTTTGCCATGGACCGGGACAATCGCTGGGATCGCATCAAGCTGGCCTACGATGTGATGACGGATGAAGGCGCGGGGACGGGACAGACTGCTGTCAGCACGTTGCAAGCGTTTTATGATGACGGTAAGAATGACGAGTTCATTCCGCCCACCCGACTTGAATCCGGTTCGGTAACGGCGGGTGATGGTGTTATTTTCTTTAATTTCAGGCCCGATCGTGCTCGTCAATTGACGCAAGCATTTGTAGATTCGGACTTTACAGGCTTCGATCGGGGGTTGATTACGCCCTTAACCTTTGCCACATTGACCCAGTACGATCCCAAACTAAATGTGTTGATCGCTTACGAACCCATCAGCATGGACAATATTCTGGGTGAGGTGATTTCAAAAAAAGGGCTGAAGCAATTCCGAACAGCGGAGACTGAAAAGTATGCCCATGTGACGTATTTCTTTAATGGCGGCCTAGAAATGCCGTTCCCCGGCGAAGATCGTGAGATGGTCAATAGTCCCATGGTGATGACCTACGACCTAGAACCTGCCATGTCAGCCAAGGCAGTGACTGAAGGGGCGATTAGGGCAATTAGGACTGGGCAATACTCGTTAATTGTGGTCAATTACGCTAACCCCGATATGTTGGGCCACACCGGATTTATGGATCCCACGATTCAGGCGCTGGAGGTGGTTGATAGTTGCCTCGGGCGGCTGGTGGATGCGATCGGGCGATCGGGCGGAACGGCGTTAATCACCGCAGACCATGGCAATGCTGAGCAAATGTGGGATGAAGAGGGTAATCCTTGGACGGCCCATACCACTAATCTTGTACCTTTCATTTTGATGGAAGGCGAGGGGGTCAAAATTCCGGGTCATGGCACTGACATTACGTTGCGCGAGGACGGTCGGTTATCGGATATTGCGCCGACTATTTTGGATATTATGAACATCCCTCGGCCTGAAGAAATGACTGGACGCAGCATGATTCAGACCGCTGACTTTGATGTTCAGGTGAATCGAACTCCAGTGCAGTTGGGCGCTAACTAGCTTGATCCTCTCTATACGTGAGACTCGGGTGGCATCGTGATTGGTGTCACCGATCGGGCGATCGGCTATAGTTTTAAAGTGCAGGTTTAGAAAATAATTTTGGAGCGTGGGTTGTGGATATTACGTCAGTCTTGAAGGCGATTTGGATGATTGCTGCTGCTGGGTTGACGATATTGGTTCTGTTGCACAGTCCGAAAGGCGATGGACTGGGCTTGGGCGGTCAGACTCAGTTATTCACGAGTGCGAAGAGTGCGGAAGTGACGCTGAATCGGGTGACTTGGACGTTGTTTGCGGTATTTATGGGAATGACAATTGTCTTGAGCAAAATGGCAAAGTGATCAGTTATCTGGCTCGATGGTTTAAAGCTCGATCGACTACCCCAGCTCGCCGCCGGATGGGACGATTTCTAGGAATAGCGATCGCTTTTGTTTGTATGTTGGCTGTGACCTTACAAACGGGCTGGGCGCAATCGTTGCCACCGAGCCAAGTACATCCCATTCCGGCGATGTTGACCCAGGCCGTGCAGCGATTGGAGGATGCAGAGGTTGGGCCGGGGGATTATTTTGATGCGATCGAGCGCAAGGCTGTGGGCTATTTGATTTGGTCGAAGTTTCCAGTGACGGTGGCGATCGATCCGTTGGGGGGCGATCGGTGGAAATTGCAGGTGACGGCGGCGGTGGTGGAATGGCAACGCTATTTCCCATTGAAAATTGTCTCGACTCCCGAAACCGCAGACATTCGCATTCAATCAAAACGCCTTGCCTTGAAGCCAGATCCCAAGACTGGGAAGCTGCCGAGGTTCCGATCGGCGGAAACGCACTACGATGTTTTGGTTAGTGAGGGTTCTGATGCAAAGTACCTGAATCATCGAATGACTATAGATTTGGCTTCAGGTCAGGCGGATGGCGTGATATTGTCGGTGGCCCGTCATGAAGTGGGTCATGCGATCGGGCTTTGGGGCCATAGTCCGAATCCGGAGGACATTATGTATTTTTCCCAAGTGAGCAAAGCGCCATTAATTTCATCGCGAGATTTGCGAACGCTATACCGTGTGTATGGTCAGCCGACGCGGTTGGGTTGGGCGATCAAGTAAACCTGGCCTAACTGCCTAACTTCAACGCATCCAAGAACAGCGCATAAGTAAATCCAATCTTCAACATATTGGCGCTCTCCAGCCATAGCGATCGGGCTACAAACGCTTTTCCCCGATAAGCAATCCAACTCACGGACTCTACCGCTGTCACCAACACCAATCCGACAACACCATCATATTGAGCAGATTGCCCGGTGGTCGTTGTCACAATATTCCCCAAGAAGAATCCACCGAGCAACATAATTACGATCGCAAGAAAACGTCGCCAAGGATTTTGGAACCACGTTTCAATGCGAGATCCTGATTCTGTCAAAATGCGATCGAGGCGAGTATCTTGCATGGCGGTAAGGAAGACATCTAAGTGGTGAAAGGTCTAGACTAGAACTATATTAAAGCTCAAAATTAAAACTCAGCTCAACCCAGATTGAACCGACGAGACTATTGTGAAAAAACGTGTCACCCTAACGTTCCCCCGCCGATCGGTCCAAATGCCTGTTACCTATAGGCTGGCCAAGGATTTCAATGTTGCGGCTAATATCATTCGTGCTCAAGTTGCTCCCAACCAAATCGGGAAACTGGTGGTTGAACTTGCGGGAGATATTGATGCGCTTGATGCGGCGATCGATTGGATGCGAACCCAAGACATTAATGTTTCGTTTGCTAGCCGTGAGATTTCTATTGATGAAGATGTCTGCGTTCATTGCGGTCTTTGCACGGGAGTATGCCCGACAGAAGCGCTGACGTTAGATCCTCAAACAGCGATGTTGGTGTTTACCCGATCGCGTTGTGTTGTTTGTGAACAATGTATTCCAACTTGCCCAGTAAATGCGATCGCAACTAGTTTCTAACAGTAAAAAGATATGGAGCGAAATTGTGGCATTTTGGTGGGCTTTGAAGGAAGCCGTTACTCTGCGATCAGTGGTAGAGCCTGCCTACCTAGCAAAACCGCTTTCTGCCAGAAAATGAAGAAAACCAGCTAGCTGCAAGGCTTCTGGTTTCAGGATTAGATCTCAAATGGGTTCTATATAGGTCTAGTATAATTCGAGCTAACCTATACAAACTTTGTCATGCTTAATCCGTTAACATTTACCTATCGAATTATTTGGAATTTGACACTACTAACTTCCGTTGGGTTACTTGCCCATGGCTGCAATAATACGACCCCCGATTCCGCCACGAGTCCAGCACCAGTTGTAGAAAAGCCTACAACAACCACTGCACCTCAAACAACTCAAGCTCCAACTGCAACATCAGCCCAAAAACCAATCCCCAAAAAACCGACAGAGACCGCTGCTGCACCAACCACACCACCAGCTAGCGCCAAACCAAAAGTGAGTGCTAAGGGTGAAGTCAGTTGTCCAAAAGCAACTCCTGTGGCTTATTTTGAAACGAAGTCAATTCAGATTTCGATTTGTATGGGACAGGATAAAAAGTTGTTTTATCGAGAGGTGGCAATGTCTGCACCTTCAGAGGGTAGAAATTTTCCTAATGCAAAAGAGCAGGGAGAAGGAAACTTTGTCGCTGGGTATGAAAATACAACCTATCGAGTCAATGCAAGGTCTTTGAAAGTAACTCAAGATTCATCTGTTCTTTCGGAACAACCTGTAACTTATTATAAGATTATGAGTACTACAAATACATTCTAAAACATCATTTAATTTGGATTGTGTGAAGATCAAGTGAATGCGGGACAAACCCGTCCGATCGTTAGTTTTATTCAATCGATGCAACAGAGATTTAACATTGATATGATATATCTCTGTTGAATTGACTCCGATCGCTGTAGTTCTGGAGAAGGCCGATGGTATTTGATTAAGCTTCGGTTATCGACGTTCTCAAGATGGGCTAGGACGGTGGGTTGCGATCGTCTTTCCGTGAGTTAGAACTGTAGGCTGTTGAGGTTACGGGAAGTTGGTGGCGATTCAGCAATTAACCCATACTTCACCAGATATAGAGCTGCCATAGGGAATGTTTCCTATAGCAGTTGCTTGTAAGTGTATCAGTTATCAAAAATATTCAGTTGAGGAGTATTATCGCTTCCAACATGTTCTCTTAAAGTCGCAATTATTTTTTCTTGACTTTGTTCATCTAGGTATTTCCAAAATTCCCAGCCATTAACTGCACGATCTTTTCCAGTTACTTGTTTTTTTACTGCAACTGCGGCAGATGAAACAGATGTATATCTCTGCCCATTAAAAACTATCTCACCTGTTTTAAGATTGAAAGTTGCTTCAAAGTCTTTCCGATTGAACTTTGCAAACACTCTCAAGTTCCTATTTTTCACAAAAGGCTCTTGATAAAATTCTTGCTGAATGTTAGCTCTAGCATCTATAACATGACGCTGAATCAATATGAAAATAGATTTTGATCTCTCCTCAAGGAATCCAAGATAATTATCATCATAGACACCTGAAATTAGCTTGTTAGGAATTAGATGTGAACTCATACATTGGTCTAATTTTGGATTTCCAGATTCAAGTTTTTTTAAATAGACATTAAAGGAAATAGTGAGTACTAATTATGTTGAATAAATGATTGATGTGCAAACTACATTTCTCTCATTTATTCTCTTTCTTATCCATCTCTATTCAACTTCTTCTCTAGATTAGGCTGATTTTAGGCATTTA
>JAPLHZ010000386.1 GCA_026389365.1 Cyanobacteriota bacterium | reverse complement strand
TTTCTTTAGCCCATCCATTTCGATTGCTTGCATTACCTTTTGCCGTAAATCGGAACTATATGGTTTTGGCATTGTTATTGCTCAGACAATTCGCTTTCTTTCTATCTTATGTCCTAACCTAGCTGGCTATAGCTATACTTGTTCCGTCGTGCCACGCCCATAAATCAGATAGTAATAGTCCGACCGAACCCGCCACACTAAACGTATACCGATCGAGATCAAATTCAGTATGAATAGTCCAGTTGTGATCGGCCCAATAGGCCATCCGATCGGCCATAGCGGCAGTCGCTTCCCAAATGCGGGGGGCGATGGATGCAGGGGCTTCATTTAGCCATTCAGCTAAACGTAAAGAGACCTCTGGAAATGAGTGAGATCCAAAAACGTTGTCGAATTGATGGAGGTCAAACCGTCCAGTTCCCGATTGAATCATTTGGCTAATTTCGCGTAGAACTACAGATTTTATTCTATTCTCCACGGTCGGATGATCCTCCACTTCATCGATCGCCCGCATACAAAGATAGCCAGAAGCCACGGCAGACCTAAGGTCGGGGGGGCAGACGACTAATGGGAATGTAGAAGGTTCGACTGGTTTCTTTGAGTAGAGAAAGGGCATCTTGGCTCATAAAGATCCTGCGCTCGGCTAATACAATAAACATTATCGGAAATTATTTTTTAGAGATTCAAAGCCTTGCTAGGCAAGGGCTGTAAATTCGCAAAACCCTATTTCCGATTAAGTCTAATAATGAATTTTATCTCAAGCTGATTGTGATGGTGTCTGAAAGGGTTGTTTTTTAATAATAATTGGTTTTTTAATAGTTGCTTTTTTAATAGACTGATTGATAAATCCTACCTACGATCGGCTAACATCTTTAAAGTAAATTACAATCTAAATCTGGTCGCATCATATGACCTATTGGCTGATTAAATCTGAACCTGATGTCTATGGCATCGATGATCTTAAAAAAGAACAAGTGGGCATCTGGGATGGAGTGCGTAATTATCAAGCACGTAATTATTTAAAATCAATGCAAACGGGAGATTATTGCTTTTTCTACCATTCCAATGCTAAACCGCCGGGAATTGCTGGATTGGCAAAAATTGTTGAAACTATGGTTGTTGATCCCAGTCAGTTTGATATAAATAGTGATTACTTTGATCCAAAATCAACGGTGGATGCTCCGCGCTGGCATACGGTCAAGTGTCAGTATGTTGAGACATTGCCGGAATTGATTTCGTTGGAAACACTCCGATCGCACTTTGGTGAGGATGAACTACTTGTCGTTCAACGGGGGACGAGACTATCGGTGATTCCGGTCTCATTTGAGAGCGCCGATCGGTTGTTGAAAATTGGTGGGTTTACTACCACGTTCCAGCCGTTGATGTAGTGGAAGTTTAATTCTAAATGTGGTAGTCCTAAAAAGGAAAGGATGTAGGAAAATATCTAGATGGTTGTTAGAAAGTAAATCAATGTCAGAGTCAAGCCCATCCTGCCCATCCTGCCAGTCGGTATCAGTGGTTAAAAACGGTAGAACAAGGCATGGGAAA
>JAPLHZ010000338.1 GCA_026389365.1 Cyanobacteriota bacterium | reverse complement strand
TGAGCATTTATTAGACTTATTTATCGCAATGTTTGGTTTGGACCCGACTTTGGTTAAATTAAATCCAAACTACCAGAGACTACTGGAATACGGCTCTCTCAGGGCTTGACCGACTGAAAATCTGTCCGGAGTGTTGATCTAGCTACCTATAATCAAAATATCATCCTTTAGAGGCACACAAAGCTGCTAGTTTACTACCAACATTGGGCTATAGTGAATTTTAGATACAGTTTACTTTAACCATTATTTCTGGACTGATTTTAAGGTTCGTGATTCTTTAACAAAATCTCAACCTCAATCTCAAGTCAGGGATAGATTTACTATCCGTGATTGAGGGAATTGCGGCTTTACGCTTAAGCATTTACTGGCTCTTGCGCTACGTTCATCTAGAAAAAAATTCAGGCTCGGAACCAGCTTTACATCCTAGCGGCAAGGAAATAATTCAACTTTTACAAATAGCAGATTTAGTCAACACTAAAATTAACCTGAAGGCTCAAAATGATGAACTTCAAAAGCATTCTAGTTGCCATTAATCATTCTCCTTTAACATCCGTCGTGTTTGATCGCGCACTCAATTTAGCGCAGCAAGAGCAAGCTAAATTGATGATCCTTCATTGCCTCGTAGACTTGACTGCGATCGATCCAGGATTCCAATTAGGTGGGAGATTTAGACTCTATCCAATCAACACTGGGTTTTCTCAATCATTTCGCGAGGAAACACTTCAGCTAGAGATTGAGCAGGCAAAAACTTGGTTACAAGAATACTGCGATCGGGCAACTTCCCTAAATATATCAACACCATTTTGGTGAGCCAGCGGCAACGATTTCTAGTGTTGCTCAAGAGTGGAATGCCGATCTGATCGTACTAGGTCGGCATGACCACTCTGCGATCGCCTTTTTTTGAAAATAGCAAGCTAGTCTAAGCCACGAATTAACCCTAAAACTCAGGATATTAAGATGTCTCACATTACCAGCCGCGAGATTCGACTCATTTCTCACCCCACTGGGATACCAACCCCGGCTAACTTTAGCCTCGCCCAAACCGAACTGGAGCCGCTGCAAGATGGACAGGTACTCGTTCGCAACCTCTATATGTCAGTCGATCCATATATGCGTGGTCGCATGAACAGCAGAAAATCCTATGTGCCACCGTTCGAGTTAGGTCAGCCGATGACTGGCGGCGCAGTCGGTGAAGTCGTTGAGTCTCGCGCCGATCAATTCAAGCCCGGTGATGCAGTCACGTCTAGCTATGGCTGGCGGGAATATTTTATTGCTAAACCGCAAGAGTTACACCCAGTCAGTCGCGACCTGCAACCGCTTTCAGTCTATCTAGCAGCCCTTGGCATGACGGGTATGACGGCTTGGGCTGGGTTGAATTTGGTCGATGTCAAAGCTGGCGATGTCATTTTTATTTCGGGAGCGGCTGGGGCGGTAGGTAGTGTCGCTGGGCAACTGGCGAAATTGCGCGGGTGTCAGGTGATCGGCTCAGCCGGTTCAGCAGAGAAAATCCAATTTCTGTTGGAAGACTGTGGCTTTGATATCGCCTTTAACTACAAGACTGATGCTGTGCTCAAACAATTGAACCTCGCAGCACCGGATGGCATTGATGTCTATTTCGATAATGTCGGCGGTGAAATGCTCGAAGCTTCACTCTCAGCCTTACGGGTGAATGGTCGGATTATTTCCTGTGGTGGCATCTCTGGTTATAACGCGGAAACACCCCAACCTGGCCCTCCTAATCTTTTTAACATGACGACTAAACGGTTGACGATGAAAGGGCTAATCGTTGGCGATTGGCTCAGTCATCAAGGCGAATTTGAGCAGGAAGTGGGCGGCTATTTCCGCGCTGGCAAACTGAAGAATAAGGAAACAGTGGTGACTGGCATCGATAAAGCTGTGGGCGCATTCATCGGTTTATTTGACGGTAAAAATATCGGCAAAATGATCGTGAAATTCGATTAAGTAGTGACCTATTTAAAAGTAATTTAAGGAGTCTAAGATGAAAATACTAATGGTGCTGACCTCACACGAGCAGCTCGGCAATACAGGTAAAAAAACGGGTTTTTGGCTCGAAGAATTCGCCGCCCCTTACTACACTTTCAAAGACGCAGGTGCGACGATCACACTAGCTTCACCAGGTGGTGGGCAGCCACCGCTCGACCCCAAGAGTGACACCCCAGATTCTCAGACTAAAGATACGGAACGCTTCAAAGCAGATCCTGCCGCCCAAGCCGCCCTCGCGCAGACAATCGAGTTGAGTCAGGTTGCCGCTGGCGATTTCGACGCTGTATTTTACCCCGGTGGTCATGGGCCACTCTGGGACTTAGCTGAAGACGCAGCCTCGATCGCCCTGATCGAAGCCATGCTTGGTGCGGGTAAACCAGTCGCCTTAGTTTGCCACGCGCCCGGTGTGCTGCGTGATGTCAAAGACGTTAACGGCGATCCTGTAGTGCAAGGTAAAGCCGTAACAGGTTTCACCAATACCGAGGAGGAGGCAGCCGGACTCACTAAGATTGTCCCTTTCCTAGTCGAGGAGATGCTCCGAACCAACGGAGGCAATTATTCCAAAGGAGCTGACTGGCAGCCCTATGTTGTCAAAGATGGTCTATTAATTACTGGGCAAAACCCCGCATCTTCTGAGCCAGCCGCTAAGGAGCTATTAGAAAAGCTCAGTCTGCTTGCCAATATTAAATAATCCCTCCATCCATATTGACCGCAACATCGAAGGTTGCAAGGCACTGGCTAATCAGGTCAGTAGCGTTATGGAAGGTGCTCTAAACGGAGTTGGCGATCGCCTCTTTTTCAAAATAGCAAGCAGTCAATAATCACTTTCACTCAAAAAAAGGCAACTATGACACAGCTATTATCGACTCCCCCCTCGGCAAAAAACAGTGCTGCCAACGGTTCTGCTCCCAAGGCTTACATGGTTGGGGGTGGGATTGGCTCCTTAGCCGCCGCCGCTTTCCTGATTCGCGATGGCAAGGTTCCTGGTCGCAATATCACTATCTATGAGGCGATGCCAGTTTTAGGTGGCAGTTTGGATGGTAACGGCAACCCCAAAAGTGGCTACACCATGCGCGGTGGGCGGATGCTGACGACTGACAACTATGAATGTACATGGGATTTGTTCAAATCGATTCCGTCCCTCAGTTCGCCAGATCAGACTGTATTTGATGAGACGATCGCCTTCAATAAACTCCACCAGTCCGACTCTAAAGCGCGACTCATCGATCGCCATCGTGCCAATTTAGATGTTGAGTCGATGGGATTTTCTATGCAGGATCGAATTGAACTGCTCAAACTCACCGAGACTGACGAAGAGAAACTAGGCACTAGCCGCATTACAGATTGGTTATCGCCGCAATTCTTTCAGACCAATTTTTGGTTTATGTGGTCAACGACGTTTGCCTTTCAACCTTGGCATAGTGCCGTTGAATTCCGCCGTTATCTACATCGGTTCATGATGGAGTTTTCTCGCATCGAAACCCTCGCAGGAGTCAAGCGCACGGTTTACAACCAATTTGATTCCTTGGTAAAACCGCTAGTGAGTTGGCTAAAGGCGCAGGGCGTGAATTTCGTCGTTAACTGCACTGTGACGGACTTTGAGTTAAAAACTGACCAAGGCAAGGTCGTTGTTACTGGGCTTCACCACCAGCGCGACGGCAAGACAGAAATCATGACGATCGCCGATGACGATTTGGTGTTCTTCCAAAACGGTTCGATGACCGATGCCTCCAGCTTTGGGTCAATGACAAGTGCGCCCCAGCAGCTCACGAAAGACGATAGTGGTGGCTGGTTGCTCTGGGAAAAACTAGCCCATGGTCGTCCAGAGTTCGGCAATCCAGCGGCGTTCAATTCGAGTATTCCAGAGTCGTTTTGGGAGTCCTTTACGGTGACAGTCAAAGACACGGCTTTCTTTGACAAGATGGAGGCATTTTCTGGGAATAAGGCTGGCACTGGCGGTTTGGTGACTTTCAAAGATTCCAATTGGATGTTGTCGATCGTGTTAGCCTATCAACCCCACTACATCAACCAACCTGCCGATGTGCAAGTGTTCTGGGGCTATGCTCTACACCCCGATCGCATTGGCGACTTCGTTCCAAAATCCATGACTGATTGCAACGGGCTTGAGATTCTGCAAGAGCTATGTGGTCATCTCAATTTTGATCAATCGACGATCGCCTCGGCCATCTGTATTCCCTGCCGAATGCCCTACATCACTAGTATGTTTATGCCCCGTGCCTATGGCGATCGACCTTTACCCGTTCCCAAGAACTCCAAAAACCTAGCTTTTGTCAGCCAGTTTGTCGAAATCCCTGATGATGTGGTTTTTACGGTGGAATATTCGATTCGGGTTGCCCAAATGGCCGTCTACGAACTGCTGGACATCGATCGCGAGATTCCCCCGATCCTGCACCATGACGACTCCATCAAGGTGAAACTTGACGCGGTGGTTAAGGCATTTAAGTAAGTTTATCCAAACAAATAATCCAAATAATCAGGAGAAAAACGATGAAAACGAATGCCTACGCGGCCCAAAATGCCACAACTCCCCTTGCGCCCTTTAGCTTTGAACGTCGAAAACTTGGCAAGCATGATGTCCAGATCGAAATTCTATATTGCGGCGTGTGTCACTCCGATTTGCACACCGTCCGTAGCGAATGGGGCAGTACAACTTACCCTTGTGTCCCTGGTCACGAAATCGTCGGTCGAGTCCTAAAAGTTGGCAAAGATGTCAACAAGTTTAAGGAAGGCGATACGGTTGGGGTGGGTTGTATGGTTGATTCCTGCCGTACCTGTGCTAACTGTAAGGACAACCTAGAGCAGTTCTGCGAGAAAGGTACAATTTTCACCTACAACTCCCCCGACAAACATACTGGCGGAATCACCTACGGTGGATACTCCGAGAGCATTGTGGTGGATAAGGAATTTGTACTGAAAATTCCGAAGAATTTGGATCTTGCAGCAACTGCTCCATTGCTGTGCGCTGGGATTACGACTTATTCGCCCTTACGCTATCACAATGTAACCAAGGGGCAGAAAGTAGGCGTTGTGGGACTCGGAGGGCTGGGACATGTGGGGGTGAAATTGGCGAAAGCTCTCGGCGCTCATGTCGTGGTTTTCACTACCTCACCGAGCAAGGTTGAAGATGCGCTGCGGCTCGGAGCAGATGAAGTCGTCAATTCTAAAAATGAAGACGAGATGCAGAAACACCTAAATAGTTTCCATTTCATTCTCGATACCGTTTCTGCACAACATGATATCAACACTTACCTCTTGATGTTGAGACGAGACGGCAACCTCACTCAAGTCGGAGTTCCACCCGATCCGCTTTTGCTTTCCGTGGGTAGCCTAATTTTCGGTCGCCGCAGTATGAGTGGCTCTCTGATTGGCGGTATTAAGGAAACCCAAGAGATGCTGGATTTCTGCGGTAAGCATAACGTTACTGCCGATATTGAACTTATCCCTATCCAAAACATCAATGAAGCCTACGATCGCCTCGTCAAAAGCGACGTGAAATATCGCTTCGTCATTGATATGGCTTCGTTAAAACAGGCTTTATCATGAAGAAACCGAGAATCCCTATCCCCGATATTCTGCTGACTTCTCTGGCTCCAATGACTTGGGGAACGACTTATTATGTCGCAACTGAATTTCTGCCACCTAACCATCCGCTAATAGCTGCTGCTCTAAGATCGCTGCCAATTGGTGTTTTGATGACAGCATGGTTGAGACAACTGCCTCATAGAGATATTTCTCGTAAACTTCTGTTCGATTCCGTGCAGAAGTTCGCGGTCGCAGAGTAAAAACTATTTTTTATATGGAGAAGAACATGATAGACCAAGAAATGACAGAAGCGATCGCTATTGAAGCGCACATGAAAACTTTAGAGTATCAATATTTTGTGCAACGCTGTGCTACGTCCCTAGTAATTGCAACTCTTTTACTAGTTCTGCTAGCAAGTCCTACGGGAATTGCCCTCTCTAGCGACTCCATAACAAATGAAGCTTTGAATTCTCAACTTCATAAATTTGCGGGTCATGGACTAATTATAGTTGCGGTATCACAAATGATTATTCTGTTTTTGGGTCGTAAATTTCACATTGCAAATCCATCGACTCAGGCTTAATTCTTATATTAAGCTTTAAAATGCGTATAGCAATTCTCTAGCTAGTGAGGTTTATGAGGGTGAAACCCTTCACCCCATTTAAACTATGCCTATTTTTCTAATGGGAAGGGAGTAGTTAGGTTCTTAGATGAATTGGAGTGGTATGAAGAAGCTTTACAACATCAAAGAATGGATAAGGGGAACACCATTTTAGAGAATAACAATTATTACTTTCAAGATATATAGCCATTCCGACTCCCATGAGGTACAAGTCAAAATCCAAAACCCTTGTGTGGAGAGGCTTTTAGAAATCTACTTTGTATCTCACTCGATCGAGAACGGCTATAAACCAATGGAAAATACATTTTTTAATCAAGTATTTTGCCATCGCGATCGCGAAATCGTTATGGCGCAAATGCCAAACTTACCCATCATTAAACATTATCGGAAATTATTTTTTAGAGATTCAAAGCCTTGCTAGGCAAGGGCTGTAAATTCGCAAAACCCTATTTCCGATTAAGTCTATTGTCTGGGCTGTAGCTAGTATATTAAAGATAATTTTTAGCACGGGCAGACTTAATATAGGGCTAGAGTTAATAGCTTTTGGTTCTTTATTTACTTGGGCTTGGGAAGAATTATTTCAAGGCGTTAATTATTTTCGGAGAACATTAGGTCTGATTGTACTCGTTGGTTTAATTACCTCGAAAATTCAATAACTTAACTAGCGATCGCAAATCTCAAAAGCTTCACTCCATTTGTGTGGAAAGAATAGGATCATGTCAAGTATCTTTGAAGGAAGCCGTTACTCTGCGATCAGTGGTAGAGCCTGCCTACCTAGCAAAACCGCTTTCTGCCAGAAAATGAAGAAAACCAGCTAGCTGCAAGGCTTCTGGTTTCAGGATTAGATCTCAAATGGGTTCTATACAACTTATACCTGATTTGAAACATCAGGTCATTATGATTTTAAATCAGTAACCGTATTTCGTATCTGAATTTAATGTTCCATAGAGACTTTGGTTATATGTCTATATCCAAATAACTAAAACAGCATCATTCAGTACATAGTCTGATCGCGGATTGCGTACATCTATAATTTTATTATCTGGAGACAAAACTCATGATTGCAGTTTCATCAATACCAGAATTCGCGTTATTGGGAGCGACCCTCGCTAACGACGACATCACAAGCCGACTGTCAACGGCTCAGGCATTAACATCCAGCCAATTTAATCTAATTTATAATGCCTTCTCATTTGCGATCGCCGCAATGTTCTCATCAGCATTATTTTTCTTTAGTGCTCAGTCACAAGTAGGTCAAAAATATCGACTAGCCTTGATTGTTTCGGCAATCGTAGTCAGTATTGCTGGCTATCATTACTTCCGAATCTTCAACAGTTGGGATGAAGCTTACAGCCTCCAAAACGGAGTTTACACCCTTACTGGCGCACCATTCAACGATGCCTACCGCTATGTCGATTGGCTCTTAACTGTGCCCCTGCTATTAGTAGAAACCGTAGCTGTACTATCATTACCAGGCACAGAGACAAAACCGTTGCTCACTAAGCTGGTGGGATCTGCGATTCTGATGATTGCGACTGGCTATCCTGGTGAAATCTCCCATGATTTTACAACTCGGGTTGTCTGGGGTACTATCAGCACCATTCCTTTTGCCTACATTCTCTATGTACTGTGGGTAGAACTGTCTAAGTCTCTAATGCGTCAACCCGTGGCTGTACAGGAGCTAGTCCGCAGTATGCGCTTGCTACTATTGCTCTCTTGGGGTGTTTACCCGATTGCTTATATCTTGCCCTTGATTGGTGTAACAGGTAATGCTGCAACGGTGGGCGTACAACTTGGTTATACGATCGCAGACGTGCTGGCAAAGCCGATCTTTGGTCTATATGTATTTGCAATTGCGGTGGCAAAAACGAAATTTGATCGTGAGGCTGGTAACGATAATATTGTCACACACGATGCCCCCGAACTTGACTTAGTTCCCAATCCTAGTAAGACCTAGTCAATTAAAGATTGAAAGCAGCTATGTCAGATTCTCTGATATGGCTGCAAGTATTTGGTTAATAGTCACTATCTGAATTTTACTGTACTAGCGATCGCAAATCTAAAAAGTTCCACTCCATTAGGTTAGAAGAGTAATGCGGAGAAGTATTCATGTCGGCAAAAGTTGCGCTTATAACTGGACAAATCTACCTATTTGTATCAACTTATAACCCGATTCATTAATAGCAGATCGTTTAATCTACCTATTTGTATCAGCCTAAAGAGGGACGACTTTGGATAGGCGATCGATAAGGATAAGAACTGTGTGAGGCGGCAATCAGGAACAAGTTAAAAAATTACCACCCATAAATCAAACATAGGAAGCTTCATGTCCCAAATTGATATCAATACGACTATCTCAGCTCTACAACAGGGTCTAACATCCATCCCTGTCAATCAAGCTGTCACAGTCATCGAGGGTTGGCAGCAACAGTTACAAGGCAACCCTATCGCTGAAGAATTGGGTAAGCTCAAGACAGCTTTGACTTCTGGTAACGCTACTGGCGCTTCGCTGGCTGAAGCTCTCTCTGCAATCGGCAAAAGTACTACTGAAGCAGCTCAAAGTGCCGATCCCAGTGCTGCGGCAAAGGTGAAGGAGTTAGGACAACTGCTCTCTCATGCAGCTAGTTCTTTGAAGAGACCTGTTGGGTAATAAGCTCAAAAAGCCGTGTATCCTAGTCTGGGAGAGGGTTTCAAGGATTTTTAATTAAAATCGCTAAAACCCTCTCCCTGTAAGGGTTTTAGCGATTTTAGTCGCTAAAACCCTTACAGGTCTAAGTAGTTTGCGAGCGATCGACTTCAGGAGTATAGGACAACTGCTCTCTCATGCAGCTAGTTCTTTGAAGTAGTTTGCGAGCGATCGACTTCAACCATCAGTGCCTAAGTTGGCACTTTTCTCTGGACAACAATTTAGCCGATCGCTTTTGACTTTTTTCTAACAATTGAAATTAGAAATGACATCACAAAAACAGCGGCTAATCGTGATGACGGAACGAATGATTTGTTGATGAGTGACGTGCTGCGAACCCATGAATTGCAGGTGTGGATTATCGCTGAACATTTAGTCGATACACCGTTAGTTCGTGGCTAAGCTTGTGAATAGGGTTTGACTGATTGAAATATTATCCATACTAGGAGAACGATTATGCCCATGATTACTGCTGAAGGAAAGACGTTTGAAGTTGCTGAGGGAAGTAACCTGCGTGAAGCGCTACTGGAACAAGACATTAATCTTTACAGCGCGGGGGCTAAAGTCTTTAACTGTCGAGGACATGGGACTTGTGGAACGTGTTTTATTGGCGTTGAGGGTTCAGTTTCAGAACCGACTGAAGAGGAAACTAAGCGCACGATTTTTCATCCTCATTTTGCGCATAGAGAGCGACGTCTAGCCTGTCAAGTCAAGGTAATGGGTAATGTGTCCATTACGAAATTTGAGGGCTACTTCGGTGATGGTGAAGATTCTATATGGACGCCCGATCGAGGACCTGTAGAACTTCCTTCTATTCCACTCCCCTAAGTTTTCCAGTCACAACCATCTACTTAACTCACCCGCACAAGGCACATACTATGAAAGGTACTCTAGAAAGAACGGTAGACAAAACTGACGTAGAACTAAAAGATGATGTGCTCGCCGAACTTAAGTATCAGCCTGGTATCAAAGTCACCGATCTCGGAGTCTTAGTCAACGAAGGGATTGTGACCCTTAATGGGCATACGAGTAGTTATAACGGGAGGTGGGAGGTGGTTCGTGCCGTTAAACGGATTGCGGCAGTAAAGGCGAAAGCGGTAGGGATTGAAGTCGATGATGACACACCCCTAGCTACTGAAGAAATGCTCCTAAAGCGCGATTGTCCTTCAGACAGGCTTCGCCAACGCGATCGCTGGGAACTAGATCCCGCATCGGCTGATGAACATTAATTAGACATAATGAGTAAATAGTTACAGGAGAAATTTATGTCTACCAAAATCCTTGCCTTTGCTGGAAGTGCCCGCAAAGACTCTTTTAACAAAAAGCTGGTAAAAATCGCCATTACTGGAGCCATTACTGCTGGTGCTGAAGTTACCTATTTAGATTTTCGCGACTTGCCTTTGCCCCTCTTTGACGAGGATCTGGAGACATCTGAGGGATTGCCAGATAATGTTCTCAAACTCAAGGCGATGATGAAAGCACATCATGGTTTTTTGATTGCTTGTCCAGAATATAACAGTTCGATTACACCATTGCTAAAAAATGCGATCGATTGGGTATCGCGGCCTATACAGGACGAACCCCCTTTAGGCTGTTTTACAGGGAAAGTTGCCATGCTGATGAGCGCTTCACCAGGAGTATTAGGAGGCTTACGGGGACTGGTTCACGTTCGCTCCATTCTGGGCAACATTGGCGTTCTAGTGTTGCCAGAGCAGAAGGCAATTCGGAATGCGAATCAAGCATTTGATGAAAACGGCAATTTGACAGATCGATCGCAACAAGAAGAGATTGAGCAGTTGGGTCATAAACTGGCAACCATCACGGCTAAATTGACTGGATAAATCATCTACAGCAATTACCGATCAGACGAACCACAAGAATAAATCTTGCTTAAACGAATCATTAGGAAAAAATTATGACAGACATCATTAGCCGCGAAATTCAATTAGTTTCTCGTCCCAACGGGATGCCAACCGCAGCGAACTTTGCGATCGCTATTACTGTGAGTCGTGATTTCTAGGCGATCGCATTCTCAGCATTATAAACAGATAGATCGAGTATGTAGAAATCATGAAACACCAAAATTTCCCTGACCTAACTCCACCGACACCCCATCAAAGCGATCGTCATTAGGATGATAAGAAAGCAACTCAATCCCGATCGCCTCATCAGTATCCGCATCCTTAATCAATATAATTCCATCATCAAGTTCAGAACAAATTTGATTTTTGCGAGGAGCTTGCCAAAATACCGTCAGCAATTCCATTTTAGGTTCATAAAAGACCTTTATCTGTGCCATAGCTGTTTTCCTTCCTTAATTGAATCAGTTTGATAAGCAGTAATTAGAAAACCATCTTCATTTAACCTACGGGCTACTGCCACTACCCAACGTTTTTCTCGTCTTTGCAAATAAAACAAAAACACATCAGAGTCGCGCTTACTCTCTCGGATTTCATCTGGCAGTTGCAAAGCCGCTTCTACCAATTCTTCCAAATCTGCGAGATCTGGATGTTTGACTAAAAGTTTTTGCCAATATTCGTCTGTTGTCCTAACTGTAAAGCCCAGTGGTGTTTTAATATCAAATTTCATGTTTTGATTATCTCATATTAGCTCTTGAGTCATGGTACTTAGGGCGATCGTATCAACAATCTATCTCCTAAAGGCGATCGCTAGTGCTATGAGTCGTGATTTTTAGGCGATCGCCATATTAGCTAAGGTTTTCGCACTTAGAGGACAGTTTCTGCCGTTGCGTGCGTTGACTCCTAAGTTGTCCATATCTCAAATACTACAGCGCTTTAGCTAATTGCTAATCCAAAGACAATTTCTACCATTTTCCTTTGCTTGATATAGGGCTTGATCCGCTTTGTTAACTAATATTTGTGGTGATTGACCAGATTGGGGAACAATGGTGGCAATCCCAAAACTGAGAGTGACATAATCAGCAACAAGGCTCTTTTGGTGGGGAATACTTAGAGCCATTAATTCTTGGCGGATATCCTCAACGATTTGCGATGCACCTTCAGAATCAGTATTGGGGAGAACGATCACAAATTCTTCGCCGCCATAACGCGCCACCATATCCGTAGGACGCTTAACCTGACAGCGCATCGCTCCTGCTACTTGAAACAAACAGAGATCGCCTGCGGGATGTCCATAGGTATCATTGTAATTTTTGAAATAGTCAATATCACAGAGAATTAGAGAAATGGGACTTTGCTCTCTTAGCATCCGTTGCCATTCTTTTTGCAAGTATTGATCAAAGCCGCGACGGTTGACAATGTGAGTCAGAGGATCGGTAATTGTCATCTGCTCCAAAGATTGATTGGCGGTCTGCAATTGTTGGTATAAATGGGATTGCTGAATAGCGATCGCCACTTGGTTCGCTAATTGTTGAATTAATTCGATTTCTGATTGGCTCCATTCACGGGGCGCAAAACATTGATGGAAGACTAACAGTCCCCATAACTCATCCTCATTATTCGATTCATTAAGAGTACTCGTGACAATCGGTACAACTAATTTAGACTTCACTCTTAACCATTTCAAAGTATCAATTAAACAAGCAGACATCTCATCTTGCTCGATATCCACAACGCTACGAATCCGCCCTTGTCGGTATACCTCATGGTGCGATCGCGGAAAAATGTCTTCAGGCAATGTATATTTCTGGAGATTCTCCACATTGGGCGCATCGCACTCACTGACAATCGTCCCCGCACTATCTGGATCGGCTTTATAAATCAAAGCGCGATCGCTTTGTAAGATTTCCCTAGCCTCTGTGACTGTGGTTAATAAAATTTGCTCAAGGTCTAAAGATTGGCGAACATGTTGAATTACCGATGCTAGCAGTCTTTCTCTTCCCATTTGGGTTTGTAAAGTCTGCTCTGCTTGTTGACGCTTACTAATCTCTATTTGCAAATGTTGATTTTGCTCAATTAGTTGGCGCTTTTGCTGTTGAATTAATAATTGATTTCGCACCCGCATCAAAACTTCCTGCTC
Source organism: Cyanobacteriota bacterium (assembly GCA_026389365.1). Classification (GTDB taxonomy): domain Bacteria; phylum Cyanobacteriota; class Cyanobacteriia; order Leptolyngbyales; family Leptolyngbyaceae; genus JAAFJU01. The sequence goes on along the minus strand of JAPLHZ010000338.1, from coordinate 2,786 downwards.
TTGAAACGGTTTGGTAATATAGTCAGCGCCGCCCACTTCAAAGGCTTGGATCTTGTATCCTAAGCGATCGAGAGCGCTAATAAAGATCACAGGAATATCACAAGTATTGGCAGATTCCTTTAATTGTTTGCATACCTGATAGCCATTCAGATCTGGCATATTAATATCTAGAAAAATTAAATCTGGCGGTTGTCTTTCTACAAACTGTAAAGCCATTTTGCCACTGGTAGTTTTGCGAACAGAATAACCCTGATTGGTGAGCATCCTTGCTAACAATTGCACATTTTCGAGCGTGTCATCAACGATTAAAATCTGAAAATAGTCTGTTTTATTTACTGTTTGATCTAATTGTGGAGACATATATTTTTTTCTCTAGGGTTTCGTGAGTTCTAAAATTAATTCAAATTGGAGCTTGGCAACCATACTATTCAAAATCTGAGCAATGGATTTGTGGTTAGCTGGGATCTGATCGATCAATTCATGCAAAGTACTTTCATCTAAGAGTAACGCAGCCTGATGGATTGAACTGACTAATTCATTACCTAAACTTTGCATTTCTGCTTTAGTCATTGGTTTAAACGGACTTTTTGATTGTAAGTTTACCTTGTCGGAATCTAGTAATAAGGTTTCGGCATAAATATATTCTGCGCCCAATAGATTGCCAATCTTCTCAAACACAATCGCCTCTGAGAAAGGTTTAACCACAAAATCATCACAGCCAGCTTTTAAGGCAGCTATTCGATCTGAGTCAAAGGCACTGGCCGTTAAGGCGATGATTTTGGTGCTTGTCTCTGCTGGTATCGCTTTAATTTGGCGGATCGCTTCATACCCATCCATAATAGGCATACTTATATCCATCAAAATTAGATGCGGTAACCATTCTTGATATATGGCGATCGCCACTGCACCATTTTCCGCAGTACGCACTTCTAACCCAACTGATTCTAGTAAATTAACTAATAGTTGACGGATTTCTAACACATCATCCACCACCAAAATCCGATAGGTGGGTTGTCCAGCTTTAAGAGAAATGACTAATTTATGGTCTTTAAGTGCGGCGACAATGTTGGCTTCAACCTCCATCATTTGCACCTCTGCCAAAAAATTAGAACCTTCTCCCAACTTACTGCTAACCGTGACATCTCCTGCCATCATTCTGGCAAACTGACGGCTAATGGATAGTCCTAAACCCGATCCTTGTAAATATCTACCTTGGTCGGTTTGGTTAAAGGTATCAAAGATACTCTTCAAGTCATGATCAGGGATACCGATACCACTATCAGATACTTCAAAACTAAATTTCCACCGCGCATTCACAGATATAGACTCAGATTTATTAACAATCTGTTGAGCGAATATTTCCATTCTCACCTGCCCAACCAATGTAAATTTAAGGGCATTGCCAACGATATTCAAAAGGATTTGCCGTAATTTACCCGCATCTCCATAGACATATTGTGGAACTATGGGCGCAATTTGGAAATGTAACTCGAGTCCTTTGTTAGCTGCTCTAATCGCAACCATATCGCGAATTGAATAGATTAAACGATACAAATCAAAAGGGTGTTCGAGCAGGTCAATTTGTCCCGATTCAATTTTGGATATTTCCAAAACATCGTTAATTAATGACAGCAGATGTTCGCCGCTACGACTGATGATCTCAAGATGCTCTTTGTGGGTGGTGATTAAGGAGCGATCATGAGAGATTAGATTGGTAAATCCCAGAATAGCGGTGAGGGGAGTGCGTAATTCGTGACTCATTTTGGCAAGAAATTCACTCTTGGCGCGACTGGCGATCGCCGATTCTTTGGCCGTTTTCTCTAATTCTGCAGTTCTTTCTAGAGCTGATTGGGCGCTATCCAAAATTGCTTGCATTAAAATTTTCCGCATTTCAGAAGCTGCTTCAATTTCTAATGGTTGCCAAGGTATAGATTGATTGCGGACAGTTTCAATCCATAGCTCAAATGATTTACGGGGAGTGTATCTTTTTTCGCCATCATCGGCGATCGTAATTGGATTACTAGAAGCTCCAGCCCAATTTACGGTTTGCAATTGTTCGGGGCGAAACCAAATGATGTGATGGGATTTTTTTTTAATCATAATCGAGACGATCGCCACCCCACTTGCCACATCAGTAATGTCCGCAGCTTGAGGATATATTTGTGAGAGCGCATTAGTAAAGAAGATTGGCTCAGGCTTGGGGTTTTGCGCGAGAAACCATGCGATCAAAGCTTCAACTTGAGCGCTTGTTGGGGTTTTACCAATTAGGGTCAGGCGATCGTCAAGTAAAATTGCGGCTCCTTGGGCGCAAACCAAAGCCAGCAGTTGATCTTGATTGAGATCGATAACTTGTTGCACAAAATCCACTTCATCAGAAAAAGCTTGCCGTAATTCCTCCTGAATTGATTTGACAGAAATTTGATAGCGCGTAGTTTCGATTTCTTGTTGACGTAATAGCTCAATGGAGGCAAATTGTCCAAGCAATTCACAAGCCTTGCGAGTTTGATAGTCTATATATTTCGGTTGGCAATTGTGACAGGCAATCATGCCCCATAACTGATTTTCATTGCGAATGGAAATGGACATCGAACCCCAAACACCCATATTTTTGAGATACTCCAGATGTCCAGCAGCAACACCGCGTAAGTAAGCCTTCAAGGGGTCTAGCTTTTGGGGAGTAAAGAGGGCATCGGCGAGCCAAAACGAGATGCCTTGCAAACTTGGGTGAGAAACTCAAGAACATCCCGTCCTTGAACATTCAACGTCGTAATCACCGTTAAAATGCG
>JAPLHZ010000128.1 GCA_026389365.1 Cyanobacteriota bacterium | reverse complement strand
CTCGACCTTAATGGGTATACGCGATTTCCAGCAACCTAAATTCCCTAGGATTGTCAATTGCCTTCAAACCACATCTAGCGTCCTCCACGGGAATTCTGGGAGAACCACAAAAATCATCGACATGGCAAAACAGTTCTTCTAAGCTAGACCTAGGGGAGGAACCTGCTGATTGCTTTACAACTTCAGCCTAGCGGCTCCTCCTTTTTTTGCCTTCTTTAGCCGACTATCTTATCCAAAACTGAGGTTAAATTATGAAGAAACGTAGGTGTTTGCCCTTGTCCCTGTGTAGAGTAGTTGTACTACAGTTCGTCAAATCTTAAACTGCACTTCAAAAACTAATCTTTTAATGAACTCATCCCCTAGAGCCATTTTTGAGAGATAGCAGCAAAAAGAAACGCCGCAAAACCTAGTCGATACCAAACGAAGATCCAAGCGGATTGGTTTTTAAGGAAATTAAGTAACCATTTAATTGATAGTAGTGAGAATACTAAACTTGAAATCGTGCCAATGATCAATGGGATGATCATACTGGATTCACCAATTACATCTTTGGCTTGAGCAAGAGTGGCTATTGTCAAAGTTGGGAAGCCCAATAGAAACGAGAAGCGAGCAGCGGTTTCACGATCGAGTCCCAAAAGCAATCCGGTTGTAAGCGTCGAACCCGATCGGGATGCACCCGGAAGGAGTGCGATCATTTGCCCCAATCCGACGAGCATACCGTCGCTGCTTCGGAGTTGATGGAAGTTACGCTTACGAGTGCCAACTTTTTCAGCAAATCCCAGAAGAAGCGCCATTACAATGGACATAATCGCGATCAGAAACGGACTTTCAATCTGCACTTTCAAGACTTTCAGTAACAGTCCGCCCGCCAATGCTGGAATTGTACCGATGAAAATACCGATGAAAATACGCCATTCTTCACGATGCCAGTCTTTTTGCTGAAAAGCACTCCAAGCCCCACTCAGAATAAAGGTCAAGTCCTTCCAGAAATAAATGAGAACCGCGATGACGCTGCCGAATTGAATAGCATCAATACTTGCCTTGGACCAGCCGCCATTCGCTTCCCAATGCAGTAAATCGCGGAAAATTATCAAGTGGGCAGTGCTGCTGATAGGGAGAAATTCAGTAATACCCTGAACCAAGCCCATGACGAGTCCTTGGAAGACTTGGAAAAATAAATTAGGCTCAGTGGTCAGAATTAGATCAGACATCATACTAAGTTAGTCTCTCGGCGGAATCTATAGACTCTGTGCCTGCGTATTGTGGCAGATTTTGAGCGGGAAGGCTTGTATCTAAGCAGGATTTTTGGGCACGATCGGATGGTATGGATACCTTTTGTGTATGCTATTGTTAAGTAACGTTAATTATATTAAATTAACGCCCGTAAGAACTTTATCAAGAGCAGTCCCTTGGTTACTTCCTCTGGTTCCCTATCAACGTTTGCGCCCGTAAGAGACTCGGCTATTGCGCCGTTATCTAATGAGTTTAGGATGGGTGACCACAGTACGGTGGCGAGTAATTGGGATTATTTTTCGGGGGATGGACGTAGTGTTCGCTGGTCGGTGCTGGTCGCGTCAGCATTTTTGGTCTCGGCTCCTGTGTTTGTTCAGGCTCCGTTAGTGCGATCGTTGCCCGTTGTGTCGTTAATTGGAACTATTGTTTGGGTTTGGTTAAGTGTATATCTGTCGCAACGATCGGCAACTCGTGTTTGGGGTGAACTAGTTGCAGGGTTTTCTTGGACTTGGCTCTCGGGATCACTATATTGGGGGTGGTTGAGAACTGAACCGCTGTGGCATTTACCTGTTGAAGCGCTGGGGTTGCCGTTTGCGATTGTGGCCTTGCGAAAAGGCTGGTGTCGGATTGGGGTTTTGTTTTATTTGGGTTCATTGTTTGGCACCGTCGTGACGGATGTCTACTTGCATCTGTTGGATTTGACGGGCGTTTGGCGACGAGTAATGCTAGATCCAACGATGGCGGAATTTGAGTTTGCTCAGGCGCTGAAGTTAATGAACACGCCGTTAGGATATTCATCAGCGGCAGTGTTGTTGTCGTTGTTGGTCGCTGTCGGCATTTATAGTATGCGACGACGATCGTTGGCATCGTGGGCTTGTGGCGGGGCGATTTTGAGTACGTTGGTGGTAGATGGGTTGTTTTGGGGCGCGGCGATCGTAGGATCTCGCTAGAGGAATTTACTGTAAAATGATCGACTGTAGTCAGAAGCCCGAGGTAAGGTGGATTTACTCAGCCTGTTGTTAACGCAACAGGTCGGGGCGATTTTTACGGAAACTGTCGAGGAACTCGGAAAATTGCCAACGGAACACTTGGATCAGCTCGCTTTAGATGTGAGGGGGTTTAAAACTATCGATGACTTGACGAACTGGCTGAAGCAAAGGCATATTCACCCTAGCAGACTGCGTTCTGACTTTAAAACGCGTAAGAAGCTATTACAGTGAACAAGTCTGGTTTTGGATTCGGGTTAGAATAAAGTCCTCTCAATTTGTACTACCCTGATTTTGAACCCTATGGTTGCTACTATGCCGACTCTTGAATCCCGTCTCGATCGCTTTTATAGTGAGATCCAGACGTTAATTTTGTCGCGTCAAAATCCGATTACGGGACTGCTGCCAGCGAGTACGGCGGTGAACGCCCATGGAGACTATACCGATGCTTGGGTTCGGGATAACGTCTATAGCATCTTGGCCGTGTGGGGCTTGGCGCTGGCGTATCGGAAGACGGATTTGGCCCCAGGCAGGCTCTATGAGTTAGAGCAATCGGTGGTGAAGTTGATGAGGGGGCTGCTATTTTCGATGATGCGGCAGGCTCACAAGGTTGAGAAATTCAAACAGTCGCAGTCACCAATGGACGCACTGCACGCGAAGTACAGCACAAGAACGGGCGATACGGTGGTACCGGATGATGGCTGGGGACATTTGCAAATTGATGCAACGTCGCTTTTTTTAGTGATGTTGGCGCAGATGACGCTTTCGGGATTGGCTATTGTATTTACCCAAGATGAAGTCGATTTTGTTCAAAATTTGGTGTACTACATTGGTCGGGCTTACCGAACTCCGGACTATGGAATTTGGGAACGGGGAAACAAAATTAATCACGGGGGCGTGGAGCTGAATGCGAGTTCGGTGGGGATGGCGAAGGCGGCACTTGAGGCGATGAATGGGTTGAATTTGTTTGGGATGCGAGGGACGCAGGATTCCGTGATTCATGTATTGCCCGATGAGATTGCCCGATGTCGGATGACGCTAAAATCCCTGTTGCCTCGCGAGTCGATGTCGAAGGAAGTGGATGCTGCGTTGTTGAGTGTGATTGGGTATCCGGCCTTTGCAATTGAAGATCCTGAGCAAGTTGAACGAACGCGGCAGAAGATTATCGATCGCTTACAAGGCAATTATGGTTGTATTCGCTTTCTGAGAGATGGACATCAAACGGTTGTAGAAGATACGAGTCGATTGCACTATGAACCGACGGAATTGCAGGCGTTTAAACATATTGAATGTGAATGGCCCCTGTTCTTTACCTATTTGGCGTTAGATGGGATTTTTCGGGGCGATCGTAAACAAGCAACATCCTATTTAGAAAAGTTAGCGGCGGTGGCAATCGAGCGAGATGGCATTATGTTGCTGCCAGAAGTGTATTTTGTGCCGGAAGATGCGATCGAGGCTGAGAAAAAAGAACCCAAAAGCCAAACCCGTGAACCAAACGACAATTTACCCTTAGTTTGGGCGCAGAGTTTGTATTATTTGGCGCAAATGTTGAATGAAGGGCTGCTGACGGTGGCGGATGTAGATCCGTTGAATGCACATATGAGAGTTGGCTATGTGCGACGGGCGACGGTGCAAATTGCATTATTGGCAGAAGATGAGCCATTGCAATTAAAACTCGCGGCCTATAATATTCCGACCCAAACCTTAAGCCAGGTAGAACCGATTCAGGTGCGTCCGGCGAAGGATCTGGCTTTGGCCTATACACGATTGGGGCATAACGGGAAATTGGGTTTGACGGGTCGCCCGATTCGGTTAATGCGAAGTTTGACGACCTCGAAGGTGTATAAAATTCGCGATCGATCGATGGTGTTTTTGCCTGCCTTTTTGGACGAACAGAAGTTTTATTTGACCTTGGATCATCACTTTTTAGTGTCGAACATTAAGGGTGAACTGGCTTATATTCATCGTCATTGGCGGCAGTTAGGTCGTCCAGTGATGACGCTTTTAATTACCCACGATATGCTCGATCGGGGCCAAGATGCGCTCTTGGGGATGGTTCAGGAGTTTCAAGAAGGAATGTGCGGGGATGTTCCGGTGAAAGTGGGGCCGTTGAATCAGTTAATGTTGACGGCAGGGCGCGATCGGTTGGACTTTTTGCCGGAGTTGGAAACCCTAGAATTTTTAGACTTAAATCATTTAACACAGCACCTGAGTTTTGATGCGAAGAACACTAAACCCCTCAGTAGTTCTCAGGAATTTAGACTTGAGCAGGAATCGAATATTAAAACCCTAATCAAGCGACTAATAGGAAGTAAAAATCTGTATGAGCAGATTGAGATTTTGAATGTGTTGATGAAGCTAAAAGGATTAATTTTTGATACAGGAATTGGAACAGATCAGCCTGTGATGGTGGGACGCTTAATTGAGGAAATCTATCATAAAGCAAGTCGCGGAGATGTCGATGGACAGCCCTATTGGGGGATTGTTCGGCGGGCTGCCGGACTGCTGGATAAGGTAGATGCAAATTTACTGGATGCAACAGTCGATATTTTGGTGCGGCAGAAGCGAATTTCAGTAGGCCGATCGTACAGTGAAGATTCACTAATTGTAAGGCCGTTGTCGTTAGCAGAGTTAATGGAAAAGATTCAATGTTTCTGTCGTGAGGACATTCGCGATCGGGTATTGAGTCAGGAGATTTTGGTTTACATTAGTTTGCTAATTAAGTCTGACCCGAGTTTGTTTAAAAACTTGCTCACAGTTCGGGTTGGCTATTTGATTTTGTTGTTGACAAGTGACTTGGCTGGAACGGAGTCTTTGACCCAAGACGAAGCCTATGAAGCCTTGATGCAACTGAGTCCCTACGCAATTTATGAACGATTACGCATGACATTAGAAGGCTATGAAATGGGCAATGAGATGTTGCGATCGCAGGAGTCGTTACATTTGAAGTTATCCCAGACGAAGGTGGATTGGGTGGTGCCGGAGAAAGAAATAGAAGAAGAGGAAAAGGATTGGTTGCGTTTCAGGCAAGGACAGGGCGCAAGTGGGACGGTGCCTGATAATTTCTATGAGCGAGTTTGGCTGGTGCTGGAGCGCTGTCAGGGATTGGTGATTGGGGATAAACTGGAGCGGCGTAATCGGTTGGAGAGTAATTTGTTATTGAGTGAAATGACAAAGGGTGAGACGACATTTGCGCTTCAGGTGGAGCATTTGTTGAATAAGATTCAGAGTCCTGAGTACCGATCGGCGAATGTTGAAGCGCTAATGGAATTGGCTGCAATTATTGAGAAGAATCCTGATTTTAAAATTCAAGAATACATCGTGTTAGATGTTTTGATTGGTCATGGGGTGCGGTTAGCTTGGTTGAAGGTGCATCCTGAGCAGACCGATCGATATGATGAGTTTAAAGCAGCGGCTTGGAGTGATTTTTATCGGAGTTCTCCCTATGCGATAGCCAATGCGGTTGCAATGGCAATGCAGTATTTGACTCAATTGGGGACGATCGGATAGAGGAGTTGGTTTGATTTCAAGTGATTCGATCGGATCACTTGATCACTTAATGTGGTGCGATGTGCTGCGATCGGCAAAAAATGCTGTGTGACGATCGCACCGCTCAGTGCAATATTGGATCGATTGTAATGACGAAAATTAGTTTATACATTCCCAACTGGAAGAGAACTCTAGTCGATACAATAAACTCATTGACGGCCAACCTTAACCCTTGAGGCCCATGACAGTCCTAACTCTTAACCCTCTCACTAAGCTTACCCATGATGATTTTCGAGAACTTTGTCAGATAAATCATGATATTCAGCTTGAACTTACATCTCAAGGGGAACTTGTTCTGATGCCGCCAACAGGTTGGGAATCTGGGAAACGGAATTCAAACATAAATCTCGACCTTGGTTTATGGAATCGTCAATCTAAACTAGGCGTTGTCTTTGACTCCTCGACAGGCTTCCGGCTGCCGAATGGTGCTGTCCGTTCTCCTGATGCTGCTTGGGTGAGTAAACATCGTTTGGAAGCACTTAACCCTGATGCCGCTGATTTTTTAGCGTTAGCTCCAGATTTTGTGATTGAGTTACGATCGGCTAGCGATCGACTAAAACCGTTGCAAGACAAGATGAAGGAATATCAAGACAATGGTGTTCGCTTAAGTTGGCTGCTCAATCCCAAAGATCGTGAAGTGATTATCTATCGGACCGGAAATGAAATTGAGGTATTAAAGTCGCCAACTAGTTTGTCGGGAGAAGGAGTTTTACTGGGATTCGTACTGGATCTCAATGGCATCTTGTACTAAGGAACCGATCCCAGTTGCGCGATCGTACTGGTGGGTTGTGGGGTATCATGTCGAATGGTATGCACGGGTTTTGTTGAATGACAAGGGTTTCGTATGGCAAGGCAACGTTGGCTTCTCGGTTTCATTATTTCGCTCACCGCCGCAGCTTTATTTTTATTGCTTAATCCCATCCTGAAATCGGGCACCAGTCCCTTTCGGTTGGGGCTAGACCTTCAGGGCGGCTCTCAGATTACGCTTCAGGTAAAACCATCGGATACCATCAAGGATATTTCTTCCCCTGAAGGGCAGAAAGCGGTTGGGGATGTGGAGCGCGTGATCGCCGATCGGGTCAACCGTTTAGGGGTTTCTGAACCCCTAGTGCAGCGCGTCGGGAACGATAAGATTTTAGTCCAGTTGGCTGGAATCAAAGATCCTTACGAAGCCGAAAGCCTTCTGGGCCGTGCTGCGCAACTCGAATTTCGAGAACAAAAGGCTGGGACTGAAGACAAGTTCCAAGCGCTCTTTAATCAATATCGGCCCTTGATCAATCAAGAGACGGCATTAAGAAAACAGATTAAAGAACTCAAAAAACCTGAAGACCGCGCAACACTAGCCGCCCTGTCTATTGAGCTTAAAAAGGTGAGTCAACAAAGCTTCACCGAACTGTTTAATAAAACAGGCATTGATGGACGCAATCTCAAAGAAGCCTTTGCCCAACCGCTGGGGAGTGCTGGGGATGATTGGCAGGTGGATATTCGGTTCGATGCCGAGGGTGGTCTGAAATTTGCAGATATGACCAAACGATTGGCAGGCACCGGACGTAGTATTGGTGTGTTTCTGGATGACACCTTAATTAGTGCGCCCAATGTTGGTATTGAATTCGCCCAAAACGGAATTACAGGCGGCGGTGCATCCATTAGTCGATTTACTTTAGATACTGCCAATGAATTGGCGATTCAATTCAAAAGCGGATCACTTCCCGTTCCGATCGAAATTGCAGAGAACCGCGTCGTCGGTGCAAGTCTCGGTCAAGACAGTGTTCAGCGTAGCGTCTACGCCGGACTGGGCGGAATCTTCCTAGTTCTCGTGTTCATGGTGTTGTATTACCGCCTTCCGGGTGCGATCGCATCTGTGGCCTTAGTCATTTACGCATTGTTGAACTTGGCCGCCTTTGTATTGTTGCCAGGATTTGTTTTAACCTTGCCCGGAATTGCCGGATTCATTCTCAGTGTGGGAATGGCAGTGGATGCAAACGTATTGATTTTTGAACGAACTCGTGAAGAAATTCGCGATGGGAAAACATTATATCAATCAGTAAAAGGTGGATTTACAAATGCATTCTCTAGCATTCTCGATAGCAACGTTACCACCATCATTGCCTGTGCTGCATTGTATTGGTTAGGCACCGGACTCGTGCGAGGATTTGCCGTAACCCTGACGATGGGAGTCTTGATTAGTATGTTTACGGCCCTCACCTGTAGTCGCACATTGTTGTTTTACGTTTTGAGCATTCCAGCATTGCGCAAGCCGGAATTCTTTTGTCCCAATCCGCCCGCAATTACCGCCAGCCAATCTTCGGAGGTTGTTTAAATGAGATTACAAGTCATTCAACAACGAAAGTTGTGGTGGGGTATTTCCCTAGCAATTCTTGTCGCGGGAATCATCTCAATGCTGATCTCCTGGAAAACGATTGGTGCGCCTTTGCGTCCGAGTTTAGATTTTGTTGGGGGAACTCGCCTAGAATTACCGATCGCTTGCCCTGACCCGAAAAATTGTAAAGCCGACGTGCTTAATCTGGAAGTGATTCGCAAGGTTCTAGACGAACAGGGTTTAGGGGGCAGCAGCGTTCAAATCGTCGAAGCCCAAGGCAACAAACCGCCTGCCGTTTCTATTCGCAGCAGTAGCCTAGACGCTGGACAACGGGAAAAACTCCAGAAAACCCTCACGGAGAAAATCGGAGCCTTTGATATGGCCCGATCGAGCAGTGAAACTGTGGGACCGACCATGGGAAAACAACTCTTCACCTCTGGACTCTTGGCGCTGCTGGTTTCCTTTGCGGGAATTGCGCTTTACCTATCCTTTAGATTTCAGTGGGACTACGCTGTATTTGCGATCGTGGCTTTGCTTCATGACGTGTTAATTACCGTCGGCATCTTCTCAATTTTAGGATTGGCCTTCGGCATTGAAGTCGATAGTTTATTCATTGTGGCGCTGTTGACGATCGTGGGCTTCTCCGTGAACGACACGGTTGTCATTTACGATCGGGTGCGCGAAGTTCTGGCCGTTGATCCGTCACGCAGTATTAATGATGTCGTTGATGATGCCGTTAACCAGACGCTGGGACGATCCATCAACACCACCATGACTACGCTGTTGACCCTGACCTCTATTTTCATTTTTGGTGGAGAAACTCTGAAGTTCTTTGCACTGGCCTTAATCATTGGCTTTGCAATGGGTGCATACTCCAGTATCTTTATCGCGAGTACGCTTTTAGCCTGGTGGCGTAATCGATCTGGTTCCCTCGTCGTTCCTGTTGTTGTAGGAGAATAAAGTTACATGCCACGTTTTCCCTTCCAATTCCCAACCCGTCGTAAATCCTTTAATCCTTACTCATCAAAGCTCCGATCGCGTAAGAAGAACATTCCGCTCCCATTCCTTATCGTGTCAGCGCCTTTAGCCATCATTATTGGGGCAGAGGGTTTGTTGCGGTTGATTATGGGTTCATCTGGGAAAGCGGGAGAACTGGCGGGCTATTTTGCCGAACCTGCCTCCGTGAGCGACTATCGTCTTCAGGTAAATACAAGTGGGGGCAACCCTGTCAGCGGTATTGCTTGGGGTGAACTCAAGGTTCGGCCTAGTGGGTTCACGGGCTACGAACTCATGCCGAACCAAAAGACCAGTACGGTTGAGATCAATGCTCAAGGATTTCGAGCAAATCAAAGCATTCCCCTAGCCAAACCCGCCAATGAAGTCCGCATTCTAGTGGTTGGCGGTTCAACGGCCTTTGGCACCCTAACGCCCGATAACGGAGCGACGATCCCGTCGTTACTTGAAACCCAGCTCAACCAACAAGTCAAAGATCAACAGGCCAACGTCAAAAAATTCCGTCCCGACGTTCTTCCTTACTTCGCCGACGAAATGGAAAAAGCCCTGAAACTTCCCTCAAAAATACGCGAAGGGCAATATAGGGTGATCAATGCAGCAGTACCCGGTTATCTAACTAGCAATGTTCAAAGCCAACTTTTTAATCAGCTTTTAGACTATCAACCGGACGTGCTGGTGCTGATTGATGGATACAGTGATTTGTTGGCTCCAAGCGATCGTTCGGCGGCGACCTTATCGTCTGTTGATAATTTGTTAAGCGATGCCAATGGTCATTTTCTCAGGAGTCTCGGCAATAATTTTAACAGCTTGCTGAATCAGCTTTACCTGCTTAAAGCTTGGAATGCTTGGATCATCAAACCGAATCCAAAGAGTGAACTCCTGGCGGATGTTTCTAATGCTACGGGAATCTTAACCGATCGTCTTAGCACAGACCCGGCTGAAATTCAAAAACGGATCGATCGGCGGACTCGCGCTTTAGTTAGCATCGGAAAACTCACGTCCCTTCGCAAAATCCCTTTCGTCGTCGGCATCCAACCTGAAGTCAGTCAACTCAAATCCCCTTCTAGCGAGGATAATAAAATCCTAAGCGCTCTCGACACCCGCTATCCCAAGCTCATTCAAGACCAATATGCAAAACTTATTCAGTCTCAAAAGACCGTTAATGGCATTACATCGTTGTCATTTCAAGATGCGATCGAGAAAGCTTCAACCATTAAGGGCGATGGTCGTCTCTTTTATGATGCCATTCACCCTAGAAGTTCCCTAATCCAAACGATCGCCACCACTATTCAAACCACGATCGGACCCCAGCTCCAAGTTCAGCCCAAACCCTTCAATGGTGAAACCAGTGGCGTAACTCCATGATTTGTTTGTGTGCCCTAGGGCTAAATCGCTAAATTAGTGTGGATGCTAAATCGCGGTTCTGGATGACCATGTTACAGATCGCGGTAAGATGACTGAGAAGAACCTATGATAATTTTGCTCGCGGCTGACCTATGAAGCGTATTCTGTCTCGCCTGATGGCGATCGTTTTGGTAATCTTGATTGGCGTGACGGGTGCATCCAGCGCCGCGATGGCCGATAGTCTTTCCGGGGACTATCCTGTCGATGCCTTGGCTTTGGTGGAGCTGCTGCGGCAGACCGTGGACGTTGCTCCCGATGCGACCGATCGCATCGCCCTCCAAAATGAGTCCAAGAAGAAAATTAATGAGTTTGCCTCACGTTACCGTCGGGGCAGCGTTATGAAGCTCAACTCATACACCACCATGCGGACGGCCATCAATTCTTTGGCTGGCCACTATACCAACTATCCAAATCGTCCCGTTCCGGAAAAGATGAAAAAACGGTTGCTGACTGAATTTCGTCAAGTCGAAACAGCACTCAAGCGTGGTGCTTAAGGCTTGTTCTTAGGTTGAGCTTACTAGACTTGCTAATTAGAAAAGCGGCTGATCAGAAAAATGGTAGGACCAAAAAATTAGAAACTTTTGTAAGAGCGATAAAATCCCATCGATTTTGTCGCTCTAGTTTTTAATAATATTTGCGATAATTTACATTAGTAGAATCAATCCTTTAAATCTTCGGCCAAGCGCACAACTGAGCAAAATTATGGATCTCGTCAAACTCCAGGGTCTACTGGACAATGCATCCTTCGCGGTCCTGTTTACCACCATGATGATCTATTGGGTGGGTGCAGCGTTTCCAGCCATTCCCACACTTTCAACCCTCGGCACCACTGGAATGGCAATAGCGAATCTCACAACGGCTGCCCTGCTTGCTTCTCGGTGGATTGAAGCTGGCTATTTCCCATTAAGTAATCTCTACGAATCCTTATTTTTCTTGGTGTGGGGCATTACTACGATGCATCTCGTTGCCGAACAAATGAGCCAAAGTCGTTTGGTGGGAACCGTCACAGCGCCCGTAGCCACTTGTATTACCGCGTTCGCCGCGATCGTCCTCACCGACGATATGCAAATGTCTGCCCCGTTGGTTCCGGCGCTTAAGTCAAATTGGTTAATGATGCACGTTAGCGTCATGATGTTTAGCTACTCGACCTTGATGGTGGGTTGTGTGTTGGCGATCGCATTCTTGATTGTGACCCGAGGCCAAGCCGTCGAACTCAAGGGCAGTTCCATTGGTGCAGGTGCCTATCGGTTGAAAAGGTCTGGACAACCTGTACTGGAATTCAATCCATCTGAGCCACAACTAGCCACATCCGGTGGTGTTGCCCTGTTGGAACAGACCTCAACCGCCCCGATCGCCCTATCTCCACAACGTCTTAGCCTTGCCGATACTCTGGATAATATTAGTTATCGAATTATTGGATTGGGCTTTCCGTTGTTAACGATCGGGATTATTTCCGGTGGTGTTTGGGCCAATGAAGCTTGGGGTTCCTACTGGAGCTGGGATCCAAAGGAAACCTGGGCATTGATCACTTGGCTCGTATTTGCGGCCTATCTTCATTCCCGCATCACCAAAGGCTGGCAGGGTCGTCGTCCAGCGATTTTGGCCTCCATTGGATTTGTGGTGGTGTGGATTTGCTATCTGGGCGTGAATCTTCTTGGGAAAGGACTTCACAGCTACGGTTGGTTCTTGTAAGTTCTTATAAGTTGATCCATATTCTCTAACGGCCCACCCATGACTCACGATCGTTGCTTTACTCCGCTCAATGATGATGAGGTGCTTTATGTTCCTTCTGGCGGGATTTTGATGTCGAATCCGACCTTCAAAGTTGCGGAATTTCTGGATTCGTTGGCCCAACTCGTCAGCGATCGTGAGGCGGAATGGTCTGAAGATCATGAGGGCTGGTTTGCGGATGGTGTGGACTGTCAGGTGATGCGATTGACGGGAGCAGGTTGGCAACATGGCAATGTGCGAATCCGGTTAGAATTTATGCCATCAAAAGAGCCAGAAAGTTTACCCGAACGATCGACCAGTCGCGATCGGGTTCGGCTCAGGGCCAAGACCGTCAGTTCGGATACGGATGAGTACATCGACTTATAAATCCTGCAAAAATTAAATCCTGTGAAAATGCCCTGGACTTCTTTTCACGCACAAGTTCACCAGACCCTGCGTGATCGCAAGCTTCTGCCCTCTGGCGCAAAAATCCTGATTGCTGTATCTGGCGGTCAGGATTCGGTGTGTTTGGCCCAGTTACTTTTGGACCTTCAACCGCTGTGGGCTTGGGATTTGTCTATTCTCCATTGCGATCATCGTTGGCGATCGGACTCGGCAGATAACGCCCGTCATGTTCGATCGATGGCACAGACTTGGGAATTGCCTTATCACGAAGTCGTCGCAGCACTTGATGTGTCCACAGAAGAAAAAGCTCGAAACTGGCGCTATGAAAGCTTTACTGCGATCGCAAACACTCAAAATTACACTCATATTGCCATTGGACATACAGCCACCGATCGCGCTGAAACGTTAATTTATAATCTTGCGCGGGGCAGTGGGGCTGAAGGAATGCAGGCGTTGGGTTGGAGCAGACTTGCCCACGAAAATTCATGTATTCAAGTGATTCGTCCATTGCTCGCTGTGACCCGAACTCAGACAGGTGATTTTTGTCACGATCGACAGCTTCCGATTTGGCACGATACGACGAACGACGACCTAACCTATTCCCGTAATCGAATCCGTCAACAAATTATTCCTCTACTTCAAGATGCGCTGAATCCCCAAGCCGATCGGCACCTTGCCCAAACCGCAGAACTTCTAACTGCCGACGTGTTATTTCTTCAAGAGCAAGCTCAAATTTTGTATGGCCAAGTTGTCGAAAATTCTGGCTTGGGCAATTCTGGCTTGGGCAACTGTGACCAACTTCATCGCCACAAACTTGCGGCGGCACCATTAGCGCTTCAACGAAGAGTGTTGCGTCTGTTTTGTAAGTCGGTATTAAAGTTCAATCCAACCTTTGACCAGATTGAGGATCTGCTGATACTCCTAACCTCACCGTCTCGATCGCAGAGTTCCACGTTTAAAGGTGGAGCGATCGGGGTGGTAATGGGAGATTATTTAACTTGGAGATTAAGTTAAGCTGGAGACTAAGCCACAACTTGTGGCTCTTGAAGCAAGCTGGCAAACGATTCATGCACTTGAGCCAATGCTTGACGCTGATCATGACCGGACTGATTAAATTCAGACAAGCTACTGGCAATAAACTCAACACGTCCCTTGAGATCCGTGAGTTTATCTTGAAAGGGCTGAAGCATTTCGTCGTACAGCGCAAGTCTTGCCCGACTGTCCGTCAACAACACCCGCTTGTCTTGCAATATTTGGTCTTGAGATAGCAATGTTTGATGGTGGGGCCTTAAGTCTTGCTCCTGCTGAGTCACCATGCCTTGAGTCTGCTCAATAGAACTGCGAATTTGAGCAATCTCCGTCTCAACTTGGACCAACTCTTCCGATCGTTGCTGACGGAAACCCTCAATTTGAGCGAAGACTGGACCTAAGTTGACTCCATTTTCAGACGCGTGGGGATCAGGTTTACCTTGACGACGAGCCAGAATGGTCTGGTGCTGACGTAAAATGCTTTCCTTCTCCCGTACGCTACGACGCTGCCCGACTAAGGTTTCATTCAAGAATTGGTATGCGTCCCGTTCATCGGTGAGTTCGTTTTCTAAATTTAACCGATCGAAATCATTGGCCTCAGACACCCGATTTCCGAGTTCGTCGATTTCTTTTTGCTTCAGTTCCAGCTCTTCTTCTTGACCTGAGACAAAGTCCGAAGACCGTTTAAAGTCACTTGAAATATCACTAATCAGACTTTGGAGTGTTTCGATGTTCATCGCTTCTAGAGCAGCCACATCGACTTGTTCCGCAATATTCACGCCATCAAGTCCTTCCGTCATTCGGTAGAGCTGCTGATGGATTTCTTCATGATGTTGCAATTGCAAGGTCAGCGCTTGGGCATAGTCCTGCTTGGCTTGTACCACAGACTGCTGAACCTGTAGCTCAGCCTTGGCTTTTTCTAGTGCATCTGAGGCATCCCGCCACTGTTGCCATTGAATCTGATGGGCTTGGGTGCTTGCATCCAGTTCAGTTTGTTGGGCTTCAAGCTGCGATCGGTACTCGCCAACGCGTTCCCAATGGGTCTGAAGCTGAGACTGTTGTTGATCGATCACCTCTTGAGCAAAGCCAGTCTGTTCCTGCACGGTATCCAGGGATGCTATTGCTTCTTCGACCCGTTTCAGCAGTCCACCAATATGCTCGGCCTTTTCCGTATCGAGCACTGCACCCTGTTGAATCTCGGATTTACGATCCTCCAGTCGATTCATCTCACCCCTAAGGTGATCCCACGCCCCTTCAAGTTCTTTCTTTTGACGATCGAATTCTATCTTTTGCCCCTCGACTTCAGTGCGAACCTTTTCAAACTGCTCTCGTTGGGAGTCCATCTGCTCCGCATCGCTTTCCATTTGCTCAAGCTCCTCTCGCCGAGCCTCCATCTCCATCTCACGACGGTTGAGTTCTTGACTTTGATAGGTCAGAGACTGTTTCCACTGCTCAATTTCTTCTTCTTGAGTCTTAAATTTCTCTTGTAGCCGCGAGAAATTTTGCAGGATGCTCACCAAGGGCCGTCCGGCTTCCTGAATGCGCTGCACCTGACGGCCAGTGGTCAAGTCAGCTAGCAGGAGCGTTCCTGCCGGATAGCGACTCGCCTCCTCTGCCGGAACAATCTCTTCCCCCGTAACGGCAGTCCAGTTCTGCTCGGCTCGCTGGCAAGCCAAGAGTTTTAACTCGGTCTTACCGCCCCCCATCAGACCGCTTTTCTTTTGAATGACTTCTGCCAAATACAGCACGCGGTTAGCCCTCTATCATTTCTGATCGCAAATCTTAGCAATCTAAACCCTAGTATGCCACTTCAATGCCTGAAATAGCGTTTAAGCTGGACGGCTAGAATTAAAAAGTTTCCATATTGTTCAAGTTGTATCCATTAGCACATTGGATTTGCGTCATGCTGACAGCCCAAGAGCGATGGCACAATCTCTTGAGTAATTATGCCCAAGCTTTACTGCATTCATCAGTCCAATGTAAAATATTTTTAAAGGTAGTTTCAAATTTTTTTGATCTTATTTTTTGGTTTCATTGGGGTCGGGGTGGTATGCAGGGAGAACTGAGTGAAATTGATATTCGCAGCATTCTTCAGTTGGTTGAACTGGGGCAGCGGACGGGACAACTTTTGGTGGAGACCTACGCCTGTCCGACAGATCGCACCGCCGATCGGACTTGGTATGTCTTTTTTCTAAATGGTCAGGTGGTGTATGCGGGTAATCCCGCCACAGGTTTGTCTCGATTACGGGGATTTCTGGCATCCTATGGCTTAGAGAAAGACTTTCAACGGATTACTACCACGCCAGACTCAATTGCCAATGCGCCAGAATACGGTGCACTATGGCAACTTTTAGAAAATCGTGTCATCTCCACCACTCAGGCTAAAGAAATTCTTCAGGGGATGGTTCAAGAAACCCTGTTTGACTTGCTGAGTTTACAGCAGGGATATTTTATTTTTGAGATGGGTGCGCCTTTAACTCCGCAACTTGTGACCTTGCCCGTGATGCCGATCGTGACCACCACGCTTCAGCAGGTTCAAGAGTGGAAACAATGGTATCCCCAAGTTCATTCGCCAGAGCAAATCCCTCTGATTACTGATGCTGATGCACTCCAAGGAGCACTCCCCACGGTCACAGTTAAAACCTTACTCAGCTTCGTGGATGGTCAAGCATCTCTGCGTCAAATTGCCCGTCGCCTAAATCGAGATGTGCTGGCGGTGACTCGTGCCTTGTATCCCTGTATTCAACGAGGTTGGATCCAGTTTGTAGAGGACGATCGGACTCGAACCAGTCGCTGGGATTATTCGACCGTGAGTACCCCGCGTCCCATGCCCTGTGTGGCTTGTCTCGATGATGCAGCAACCGTCCGTCATAGTGTAGAAAATATTTTAGAACGGCATGGCTATCGATCGGTGTTGTTGGCGGACCCCGTGACGGCCTTAAGTCAGTTTTTTACTCACAAGCCGGACTTAATTCTTTGCGATATCACGATGCCTGAGCTAGACGGGTATGAAGTCTGTGCCATGTTGCGTCAGTCAAGTTATTTCCGGCAGACTCCCATTGTTATGCTGACGGGACTGGATGGCTTTATCGATCGGGTACGGGCGCAGATGGTCGGAGCGACGGACTATCTAGCTAAACCCTTTGGCGAAGAAGAACTTGTAACAATTGTTGAAAAATATGTTGGATTGGGACGGATTGAGAGTCCCAATTCGTCCCAATCTGTAGAAACGGATCCAGAAGAAGAACCGTGGCCCGAAATCTAGGCTGTAGTTTTGGTCTCTAAATGCCAATACGCTATCAAATACAGTACTACCCATCCCGTAATCAGTAGGGATAAGGCTGAAATCTCTACTTTTATAGATGGGAAGTCTGTTTATTTTGACGATTGAGGGTACCTTATTACTAACCCCGGTTTTACGATCGGTCGATGGGTTGGCAAGTGCGGTCGCCAAATTTAGGCAGAGGGTTATGAGTACAGTTCTGGTAGTCGAAGACAGTGTGACGCAACGGGAGATGATTACAGACTTGCTCAAGGGAAGTGGCTTGAGCGTGTCCATCGCAACCGACGGAGTTGAGGCATTGGAGCACATTGAAGGACATCGTCCGGATCTTGTGGTCCTAGATATTGTGATGCCTCGGATGAATGGATATGAGGTCTGTCGTCGAATTAAGGCGGATCCTAAAACTCAAAATGTTCCCGTGGTGATGTGTTCTTCAAAAGGTGAAGAATTCGATCGCTATTGGGGCATGAAGCAGGGGGCTGATGCGTACATCGCCAAGCCATTCCAGCCGACTGAGCTAGTGGGAACCGTGAAGCAGCTACTACGAGGTTAGAGAGTGAAGTTATGGTAGGAATGCCTGATTTTTTGACAGGGCGTGGCCAAGACCAGGCACCTGAGTTTCAGGAGTTGGAAAGCCCAGAAGGTGAGTTACACCTGCGCTTTTATGTGTCATCTGGAGAAGAGTTTGCATTACCTGCGACCGGAATTCGGGAAGTTCTCTCCCCGGTTCCCGATCGCATTACTCCTGTGCCCAATGTTTCTCCCCTACTTCTTGGAACCTTGAATGTCCGAGGTCGTGTAGTCTGGGTGGCGGACTTAGGACAGTTCCTCGGCGAGGCAACACCATTGAATACCGATCGCCAAGAAATCTCCGTGATTGCTGTCGAGGATCAAGACATTTTACTGGGCTTGGCCGTCGATCGAATTGTGGGAATGGAATGGCTCGATATTGAAAAAATACAAGCCCCAACAGCCGTCGCCGATGGGGTGGCTCCTTTTTTACGCGGGGAGTGGGTCATGGGAAAAGGTGAGCGTTTTTTGCGCCTCTTGGACCAGATTTCAATTCTTCGATCGGCTAGGTGGGCCGCTTAGGTGAGGTGACGGACATAGAATTGCAGGAATCAAGGGAATAGATGTTCACTTCTTGAAATATTCAGTATCCTGAAGTACTCGTGTCCATCCATGAAAATAAATAGTTCTTATATTTTATATCCAATCGTCCCCATCCCTAGGCAGTCCATTGATCAACGTTACGTTCATATCACCATCTGAAAAACGCTAGAGCAAACTATTCACGCTTAGAAGCTTGACGCTTCACCCACGGCATTCAATATTGACAGGAGGAGGACCATGGCCCGCATCACTGATTTTGCACAGGAATATCAACAGGCAGAAAAAGCCTACATGCAGGGACGCTACGATGAAGCGGCGACGGTGATCGATCGTCTAGTTGTAAGTCATCCTCAAGATCCCAATGCACGGTTGTTGCGGGGACATATCTACTGTTATGGGCTTCAGCGCTACGACGTTGCCCAAGAGCAATACCAAGAAGTCCTAGGGTTAACCCAAGATCCAGAATATTTAGACTACGCCAATAGTGGACTGACTTATGCCCGTCAATCGGCTGAAGATATGGCCTATGACGGATTAAGTCATAATCCCGTTTCGGGATCACTAAATGGTGAGGACTATGGCACGGCTTGGCAATCTGCTGATAATGCCTCTGATTCGCTCCTTTTGAATGATATGGATATTGAAGATGATGATTCTACTGGGTTTTCAATGGAGACATCGAATCTGTTCGACTCCTCAACCCATGCCCCCGCCAAAACGGCCACTCGTCAAGCCGCAATGACTAACATTATGGATGATTTGGTTGAAGTTGACTCGGAAGTAATGGGTGCGCCCCCTTCGCCTATGAATGATCCATTTGCGATGCCATCTAGTTTCCCTAGCCCTACTCCTTCTAGAGAGGCAGAAAGTCCTTTTGCTGCGGATGATGGGTTCATGGACCGGGCTTGGGATGACTCCGATGCCGGGGATGTGTTTAGCGATTTTAATGATGCTTTTGTTCCGGATTCTGATGTTATGAGTTCCCATGTCACAGAGGTTAGCAATCGGGGTGAAGACACGTCGTCACAGGGTCCCAATTCCAGCGTAAGTGATCCTATTGCGCCCGTATTTCCGACCACAAGTTTACCCTTCCAAGAGATGGACGATCGCTGGGGATCTGAAGCGGATCCTGTCGAGGAAACCATGTTCATGTCTGGCAATGAGTTTGGTTCAGCAGATGGAATGCCTGGCTTTACGTCACCGCCTTCGTCGAGTTTTTCGCAAAATGCGAATAGCAGGTTCACCCCCGCCCCCGCTCAGGGTAATGCAATGGACTTTATCGATAATTTTGATGAATTTGATGATCTGGGCAATCTCGCTGACTTTGACATGTCTGAGGATTCCGCTGGATTCACCAGTCCATCAGTGGGTGGCTCGTTTGCGATGGCAGGCGGGGCCGGAGCCTATGGTCAAGATGCGATCGGTCGAGATGCAGTGGGGATCTCAGGATTTGGTCCCACGGCGGATCGAGCGGGAGATTCAGGCTTTACGTCTACTTACCTCCCTGATGATGATGACTTTAGTCTCTTGGGTGGTGCGAATGAGTCCATGCCAACCTTTACGCAAATGGACAATCAGCGAGTCGATAGCACTCCGACCATTGAGCAGGGATTCTTGGCACCCTTAGAAAATGCTTCGTTCGCAGGAAAACAGTTGGCGGTTGCCGTTGCGGCTGGGGTCGCTTCCGCATTAGCTGTGGCTTTGGTTAGCTTTATGACCGCTAATGCGGTTAATCTCGCCAATTCGTCTCCAGCGGAAAAAGAAGTCCAAGAAAAAGTGGTCGGTCGCTTGCGCAGCAGCAGTCTTTGGATGGCTTTAGCTGGCATGGTGGGCGCTGGTGGGGCGGCCTACGGGATTGGCCAGCTTACGACTCGTCACATGAAGCGATCGACCACTGACCTGAAAAAACAATTTGACGCAGTGTGTGGTGGCAACTTGAGTGTGCGATCGACGGTTCATGCTGAAGATGAACTCGGTGAACTATCAGCGGGCTTTAACCAAATGGCCCGAGTCAT
Organism: Cyanobacteriota bacterium; assembly: GCA_026389365.1. Lineage (GTDB taxonomy): Bacteria > Cyanobacteriota > Cyanobacteriia > Leptolyngbyales > Leptolyngbyaceae > JAAFJU01. The sequence goes on along the minus strand of JAPLHZ010000128.1, from coordinate 9,975 downwards.
TCTAGCGACCACTAGTGAAGCTCAGCGCAAGGCTGAAGAACAAGAACAGGCAAAAGAAGATTTGCAGCGCCAAGTGATTCGGTTACTGGATGACGTGGAAGGTGCAGCCCGAGGTGATTTGACGGTACAGGCCGAGGTGACCGCCGATGTATTGGGTGCCGTTGCAGATTCCTTCAACTTAACCATTCAAAATCTCCGTGAAATTGTCCAACAGGTGAAACTGGCTACTCGTCAGGTGAGTAAAGGATCCACCGAGAACGAAATGTTTGCTCGTGGTCTTTCTTCTGATGCGTTGCGTCAAGCGGAAGAGTTGGCCGTGACCTTAAATTCGGTTCAAATGATGACCGAATCCATTAATCGGGTGGCCAACAGTGCTCGTGAGGCGGAGGACGTGGCCAAACAGGCGACGGCGACGGCTCAGAAGGGCGGAGAAGCGGTTGAACGCACGGTGGCAGGGATTCTTGAAATTCGTGAAACCGTTGCAGAAACGACCCGTAAGGTGAAGCGATTGGCTGAGTCTTCTCAGGAGATTTCCAAGATTGTGGCATTGATCTCTCAGATCGCTTCTCGGACCAACTTGTTGGCCTTGAACGCCAGTATCGAAGCTGCCCGTGCAGGTGAAGCCGGACGTGGGTTTGCTATTGTGGCAGATGAAGTCCGACAGTTGGCCGATCGGGCAGCCAAAGCATCCAAAGAAATCGAACAGATTGTCTTGCAGATTCAAAGTGAAACTGGATCTGTGATGGTTGCTATGGAAGAAGGGACTCAGCAGGTGATTGAGGGGACTCGGTTGGCCGAACAAGCCAAACAAAGTCTCGATGACATCATTCAGGTGTCCAATCGGATTAATACCCTGGTGCAATCCATTACCTCGGATACAGTTGAGCAAACCGAAACCTCGCGTGCGGTGGCCCAGGTCATGCAGTCCGTTGAATTGACGGCCCAAGAGACCTCTCAAGAAGCTCAGCGTGTGTCGGCATCCCTCCAAAATCTGGTGGGAGTTGCGCGTGACTTGCTAACCTCTGTGGAGCGTTTCCGAGTAGATACCGTCGATCGGGACTAGAATTATCCTACTTCATCTGTGATGGGTTTGGTCCGTCCGATCGTCATAGAATTGTGAGATTTTCTGCCGTTCCGAAGGGTTTGCGATACATTGGCAATATATTGGCGATACACAAAGGGAGTAGATTCACAGCAAAAGCGAATTTATGCTTTTGGTTAGAGTTTATTTTTTGTTAGGTTCTTTAGGTTTGACTCGATTTTGGCCAAACCTTTTTAAGCGTGATTAACAGACAGGGATAAACCTATGCAGCCGGAACAACAACAGCGAATCATGGGCTACTTTATTGAGGAGGCAAAGGACCACCTCAATACAATTGAGCAGGGATTGTTGAATCTGCAGGGAACCCTCGACGATTCTGAGATGGCCAACGAACTCTTTCGGGCAGCCCATTCAGTCAAAGGGGGGGCTGCGATGTTGGGGCTTGCGGGCATTCAGCAAACTTCTCATAAATTAGAAGATTATTTTAAAATCCTCAAAGAAACTCCGAGTATTCGGGTCGATCAAAAGCTGGAAACTCTTCTTCTTCAGGTTTTTGATACTCTTAATGGTCTTTTAGAGCAGCTCCAGACTCCATTCGGTCTGACGGACGAGGATAATCAGTCTGCTTTGCGTGATGCGAATCCCGTGTTTATTGAAGTGGATCAACATCTACAGGCGATGATGGCATCGGCTAATCCCACCTTGGCTAGCCAATCGATGTCCGTTTCATCTCGCGCATTAGTATTCCAAGAGCAGGTCCCGGCTAAATTACGAGAAATGCTCGATCTCTTCAAGCAAATCGATACAAATCCATCCCTACGATCAAATCTTCAGCGTGTTTGTGCAGATTTGCGAGGGTTTGGTGAAACATTTGCCTTAACCAATTGGATTGCACTTTTGGAGTTGACAGAGCGGGCGGTGCTGAATCCTGAGAATTCCGGTCGAGTTTTAGCGGGAATTACGCTGAAGGATTTGAAGCAGGCACAGGCACAGATTTTGTCAGATCAAGATAGTGCGATCGCGGCAAGTAATGCATTAGTCGCATTAGCTCCACTTTCGACAGAAGCACTTGTGAGCGATAGTGATGATGATTTCTCAAGTCTCTTTGATGGTAATGATTTAGAATTCGGTCTTGGCTTGGACTCGAATACGTCCGATTCATTGGATCTGGGTTTGCTTGAATCCGGTGACTTTGATTTGTTCGCAGATACAGATCTCTCTGCCGCATCCAGTATTGATAGTTTGGAGCTAGACGACTTTCAGCTAGATGGTTTGAAGCTAGACGGTCTAGAGCTAGCCACAGGTGATTTGGATGCAAGTTTAGGTGCCTCAGACAATCTGGGGGACGATTTAGAGACCTTGGACAATTCCAAGAGATTGAGTGCTCTTGATGAATTGGACTTTGGAGATTTGCAAGCCGATGATTTGGGGTTAGGGATTTTAGAGGCTGAGCAAAATGAATTAGAAACTTCCTTTCAAGGGGGTTCTGCTACTGAGACATCCTTTGAAAATCTCATGATGTTTGAAGGCTCTGGACCTGAAATGGGACTAGCTGAACTCAATAGTTTGGCTGACTTGTTTGAAGGTGAGGTTCCGGATTTATCTTCGACTTGGCAAGTTGAAGAGGAGATAGGCGATTCGACCGAATTGTCTTTGGATGATTTGGGATTGCAGGCCGATTTTCGTTCCGATCGGACCTTGAGTTCAGATGCAATGTCTGACGATGCGCTGGATAATTTGTTTGGCAGCGCCTTGTTAGATGATGCACCCACGTCGTTAGATTTTGATTCGTCAGATGATAATTCTTTCCTTGGAGATTCTCTGGTTGGAGACTCGTTAGGTTTAGATGATTTAGGTTTAGATACTTTGGATTTGGCTACTCCAGAAGATTTGGATCAAGATGATTCTTCGTCATTTAGTGATTTGGGTGGGTTGTTTGGCAGATTAGATGAGGCAGATCTACCGTCTAATCGGTCTTTGGATGATGGACCTGAGTCTCTAGAAGATCCGGAAATTGAAGGCTTTAAGGTCGATGATGATAACTTTAGCGGTCTGTTTATAGATGGAGACTCGGACCTTACTTCTTCGACATCCGCCGGCAGTGATTTGGATGAGATGGATTCGTTATTTGGGGATTCTTCTTACGATTTAGATCTTCCTGTTCCTGTTGGTTTAGATACGGTGGGTTTGAATAGCAATGATTTAAGTGGTTTGGAAGATAGTCCGACGTTGCTGGGTCTAACGGATCCGGATGCGGAGAGTGATATTTTATTGGGAATGGACAAACTGCTATTGTTGGATTCTCTGGAGAGCGAAACAGAGATGCAGTTTAATCCAACTTTGAACTTTGGATCTATTGATGACCCAGATAATGATTGGACATTGCCAGGGAGTGAACTAGAGAATTTGATAGGTTCTGATTTAGATTTAGGTTCTAATTTAGATTTAGATTTAGGTTCTGATTTAGATTTAGATTTAGGTTCTGATTTAGATTTAAGTTCTGATTTGGATTTAGATTTAGGTTCTGATTTAGATTTAGGTTCTGATTTGGATTTAGGTTCTGAATTTAGCGATTCATTAGATAGTAGTTTGGGAGAGGGCCTAGTCTTAGATGATTTCGCATCGGATGTACCCGCCTTGGATAACTTATTGGATGCAGATGTTTCCCTGGATAGGTTGGATTTTGAAATAGTTGAAACTTCTGAATTAGATTCAGAGATGTCTGACAGTGATGATGTTTGGGGCGATCTGGAACCATCCTCTAGTAACGCTGGGGACTTGGATGATCTGTTTGGAATCGCCACGATCGGTGTTGCTGGTGTCGGTGCAATGGGTCTTGTAAATGCAATACAAGCTCCGCCTTCAACGGGATCTAATCTTGACTCCGGTAGTATGAGTTCCAATGATGTCTGGGACGACGATCTATGGGCAGATGTGCCTTTGGAACCTCCTACTAATCCTCCTACTAATGAGGTGGGTTTTGGTTCAATTGAGGTAGAGAATTTATCTGAATCTGATGATATTTCGGATTTAGATTTGATGGATTTAGATTTGATGGATTTAGACGAGATTAGTCTAGATCATGACAATTCTGATGATGAATTTAATCTGATGGATCTCGGAGAGATTAGTGTAGATGACATGAATCTAGATGATATGAGTCTCAATACTCTTGATTTAGATGCCACGAGCTTAGAATCTACTGGTATAGATGAGATGAGCTTAGATGAGATGGATTTGGGTGAGATGAGCTTAGACGAGATGGATTTGGGGGATGAGTTTGCTTCGATGTCTCTTGACTCTACTGATGATAGTTGGGGTAGAACGGATAACGATTTGGGATCGGCTGATTTCGATGATCTTGATTCGCTTTTGGGAGTCTCAGATGATGAAATCGGGGCAGAATCTACTGACTCTGAAGAATCTCCGGATAACCTCGCGGCCAATGATAATGATTCATTCTCTGACCTTGACGATCTTTTATCCTTCGACCAATCGTCCTCATCGGGTCTAGATTTTGCCGGAATTGATAATTTTGCCGGAGCTGCTGTTATTGGGACTGGGCTTGTCGCAGGGGGGGCGATCGCAGCTAATGTATTTGGATCTCAGTTTGAGGATGATCCTGAATTTGATGATCTGGAGAGACTCCTTGAAGACCGAGAGCTAGGCGGTGGTAGTGGACCGATCGTTCCGGGTGCTGCACGTCCAGTTAGTGGTACTCGCCGTGCTGTCGCCGCACGCCCGAGTAAAGGCTTTGGCGAACAAACCATGCGGGTTCCGGTCAAACATCTAGACAATTTGAGCAATCTTGTCGGTGAATTGGTCGTTAACCGAAATAGTCTTGAACAAGATCAAGAACGGATGCGTCAGTCGCTAGACAATTTGCTGTATCAAGTGCAGCAACTCAGCGATGTCGGCCAACGAATGCAGGACTTGTACGAACGATCGCTTCTTGAAAGTTCTCTTCTTGCCAGCCGTCAAAGCTATCGAATGGCCAATAGTGGGCCTCGTATGATAGTTGAACTTGAGAAAACTAACGACGTTGAATATGATCCATTGGAAATGGATCGTTTTACGGGCTTCCATTCGCTTTCTCAAGAAATGATCGAATTGATCGTCCGAGTGCGGGAATCTGCCTCAGATATTGAATTCATCGTTGAGGAAACCGACCAAGTGACGCGGATGTTCCGTCAAGTCACGACACAGCTTCAAGAAGGACTGACCCGATCGCGCATGGTACCCTTTGCCCAAACCGCCGATCGGATGCCCCGTGCGGTACGAGATATTGCCATGAAATGTGGTAAGCAAGCAGAATTGGTGATTGAGGGCCGTGAAACGCCTATTGATAAAATGCTTCTAGAGCATCTGTATGATCCAATGACCCATTTGGTAAACAATGCGATTACTCACGGAATTGAAACGCCAGAAGAACGTCGGCGCGCTGGAAAATCTGACACTGGACGCATCACCATTCGGGCTTTCTATCAAGGAAACCAAACCGTTATTTCCGTATCTGACGATGGTGCGGGCATCGACATCGAACGGGTCAAAGTTAAAGCTATCGAAAAAGGTTTAATCAGTGCCGCTGAATCTCAAACCATGAGTCGCTTGGATGTCTATGATCTACTGTTCCATCCTGGTTTCACCACTCGTGACCAAGCCGATGACTTCGCGGGTCGAGGCGTGGGGATGGATGTTGTTCGCACCAGTTTGAGTGAAATTCGTGGATCTGTCACCACCGACTCCAGCCTCAATCGCGGTACAACTTTCACCATTCGCTTGCCCTTAACGTTGAGTATTTCCAAAGCCTTATGTTGTGTGAGCGATCGTGCCCGTATCGCCTTCCCGATGGATGGTGTGGAAGACATGCTAGACATGCCAAAAGATCGCCTATTGACCAATGCTGAAGGCCAACCTTATATTCGTTGGCGCGATTCTGAATTAGTGCTTCGTCCACTCACCGAACTCCTCGCCCACAACCGTCACCTCGGACGAGGCAATGTCTACGGCGGGAACCAGGAAGAAGACATGATTTCAGTCGTTGTCTTGCGGAGTGTGGGCAACTACCTAGCGTTACAAGTCGATCAGGTGATTGGCGAACAGGAAATTGTAATTAAGCAACTTGAAGGCCCAGTGCCTAAGCCTGTCGGGATTGCCGGAGCGACAGTTCTCGGAGATGGTCGAATTATGCCGATCGCCGATGTGCTTGAGTTGATTGATCTTTCCATGGGCCGTATCCGACGGGATGCGGGCAGCATGTGGGATCAAAATGCGGTGCCACCTCAGGAAATACAGCCTGTTAAGACTGAACCTATGGTCCTCATTGTGGACGATTCGATTACGGTTCGCGAATTGTTATCCATGACCTTCAATAAAGTTGGGTATCGAGTTGAGCAAGCCCGCGATGGTCAAGAAGCCTGGGAAAAACTACGGGCTGGACTTCCCTGCGATATCGTCTTCTGTGACATTGAAATGCCTCGTATGGACGGACTGGAACTGCTCTCACGGATTCAGAAGGATCCCGTGCTCAAGGCTCTCCCGATCGCAATGTTGACTTCACGCGGTGCCGATCGTCACCGTCAGATGGCTTCCTCTCTTGGGGCAAGCGGATATTTCACGAAGCCTTATCTAGAGGAAGCTTTGTTAGATGCGGCAGGTCGAATGTTGAAAGGAGAAGTACTTTTGGCGAACGATCGATCGGAATAAGTAGCCGCTCTATGTAAATCGGCAATAAAAACGAGGTTCTTAATTAGGAGCCTCGCTTTCGTAGGTGCGATTAAGTTAAAAGTCAATCTGTAAGGGACTTATTTTGCCCAATTCTTATCCGCTTGAGCCAAAATGTAGGCTGCAACATTTTCGATTTGTTCAGACTGTAGCTTCTTCCCAAACGCTGGCATCGCATTTTTACCATTGGTCACTTGAGTGATAATCGCGGCCTCAGAATACATTTTGTACTTTTCTAGTGCTGCTTTCTGAAGGGTCTTTGCTGGATTTACTGCATTACGTCCGCGCGCATGACAAGCCGCGCAATTGGCCGCGAACACTTTTCCACCCGCTTCTGCATCTGTGGCATACGCTGGCATCGTGAAGGATAACATGGCTGCAAAAACAGTGACGATCGCTATTAGCTGCAAAAATTGTTTTTTCAACATGGTGTAAGTTAGGGTTGATTTCTCTCAAGGATTCGCACCTACCATTTTCACCATTCTGCTCCGATCGAGTCAAACGACAACGGGTCGTAGGTTACGAGTTTGCAACAATAATTTTTGGATTGAGGTTAAGGCTGACAAAGGCAGGGAATGCTAAAGAAAAGAGAACTTCTGACCTGTGCTTTCTCCGATGCTAATGAATAATATTCCCGCAGAAAAATACGATTTACGTCAGGCGATCGATCGAACGTTTGTGATTGCTTATCAGGAAGATACAACGCTTTTAGAATCGATATTTCAGCGTGAGCAACTTCCCTATGAAGTGTTGCGTCAAGTTGAAGGCGAGATTCCATCTGATTTTTCCCGTAGCTACGCTTGCTTGATGAATCACTGTAAAGCTTGGCGCAAAATCGTTGCAGCAGGAAAGGCCGCACTGATTATTGAAGCTGATTTTGTTCCCGTCAAGGGGTTCGCTAATTTGTCCATGCCCTGCGACGTGATGGACAATAGGACGGGTGTGGCATGGCTCTATACCTGCGCATCGCAGCTTTACTCGGTGACAGCGGATGGTTTTGCGGAGGGATTTTCGGTCTCGACGGTGGCTTACATAGTGACTCCGAATGGGGCTGTTGGGCTTTTAGCGTTGGCCGAAACAATTCGGTTGAAGTATGGAGAACGTAGTTATAGTGCTTGGGATTCTGAAGTCGAAAGCTTTTTACGATCGCGTTCTTTAGTCTGCTACATTCCGTTTCGTAACTATGGTGAACATGGCGGCACTCCCAATCCGGAACATGCCCAAAATCGCGATCGTTGGAAGCACTTTAGCCGTTGTCATCGGGCCGATCGGCTCTATGGAGAGTTAGCCTTTTTACCAGCTTACGCATTGAATCATTGGGAATTACGACAAGTGCGTTTGTATGCGCGAGTGAAGGGATTAGGGCGGTTGTTTTTTGGGAAATTTTTGCGTTGGAACGTGATGCGGGGGTCGAGTTTTCCGCTACGGCTATTAGGATTTGCCGTAAGACGACAATGGCTATAGCGATTGATTAGTATTAGCTGTTGATTAGTATAGCCATTCCGACTCCCATGAGGTACAAGTCAAAACCTGAAATCTTTGCGTGGAGAGGCTTTTAGAAATCTACTTTGTATCTCACTCGATCGAGAACGGCTATATTAGCGTTTCTCAGTCTCACGAATGGTATCTTCAGTACGACCATAGGGATTAACTTTTGGTCGCCATTCGGGGAATGCCGAAACCATCATATTGTCCAGACTAGTTCGGGCAGCGGTGCTATATTTCCCGATCGACTTTGGCAGAACTTGATCGCCGAATCCGACAAAACACACTGCTAATAACAAAATTAAGCCAACAGGAACTCGTTTCATGGGATAGCTCTTTTGAGGTGGATAAAGAACTCTGAAAATTATCTGAATATTAAACGTAATAAAATTAGATAAATGCGAGTGGATACCCTGAGTTACTATCTTGCCCTAATTCAACTAAAATGCCATCTAAATGATCGCTCTTCGTGAGAAAAATCGTGATACAACTATTTCGCCTCAATCGCACCCACATTATTATTTCTCCAAGGGCGACGATCGCATTGTTGGGGGCAATGGCCCTTTCCCTCACATCAATTTCTCCTGTTTTCGCTACACCTATTAGTCTGGAACCTAGTCCGTTGAAGCAGTCCCCTAAGTCAAATAAGCCAAAACTCAATGTTGTAAAGCCAAAACCCAAGCCTCCTAAGCCAAAACCTGTGAAACCTGGTGAGCTTCAACCCTTTTTTGATTCGGTGGAGACTGGGGAATTATTATCGTTTCCCCGTGGAATTGAGGTAGATGCGATGCCTAAACCGCCTACAGTCACGGTGTTTGATCAACAGGTGCTGAATACTTGTGGAGCATTTGGCAGTGGGGTTTCGGTGGACCAGGTGCGATCGTTGTTTGAGAAGAATCCTGATATCGTGGCCCAAATTAAAAAAGCGGTCGAAGAAAGTGTAGTTCCTCTGCCTGGAATGCCGATTCGTCGTCAGTTGAAGGAAGTCTTTTTTGAAGATTTGGTGGAGATGTGGACGGGGCAGCGGGGATTTGAGCATATTTTTTGTGGGCAGGTGAGGGGCAATCAGATCAAGGGATTGCATTTTGCGGCGCGGTATTATGAGCTTCAACGAAAAGGAATTGCGGGTCGTTTACCGTTTAATCAGCGACAAGAAGAGGTGATCGTTGGATTGGTTTATACGGTGGGGATTCAGGCGAAGGTGAATGGTCGAGTGTTGAACGATCGTAAGGGTGGCTATTCCTATGTGAGTTCGGCGCTAGAAATTTTAATTGATGGGACGCGGGCTTATACTCAGTTCAAAATAAATAGCGGACAGAACAATTCGGTATGTTTATACAATGCTGAAGACATTGAGACTCTACAGAAGTTTAAGGCGGTGTTTGTGAAGAACGATCGGGGCATTGTGACAATGTATCCGAAGGCAATACCCAATGCGGGCGATCGGCCTTGCGATCAGAGTCCTGAGTAGAATGTCAACAACCCATCATCAGAAGATAAATCCTCCGTTATAAACGCGGCGAACAGGGTAGATCCAATTACCATTGTGCTGATGAGAGACAACTTCATGGGCCTTATTGCCTTATTATAGCTATAGCCAGTGAAGTTAGGACGCAGCAAGAGCAAGAACGGAGTCTATAGCATCATGAAGATTAGGTGAATCCCTTAGGAGTTTACGGATACGAGATTTCAGCCAAGCCCAACAGTTTTCAATACGGTTAAGG
>JAPLHZ010000174.1 GCA_026389365.1 Cyanobacteriota bacterium | reverse complement strand
GCCCAACAACTGACCTTTCCATTGCGGTTCAAAGGCTTGGCAAAAATCATCGACAGGGCAAAACAGTTCTTCTAAGCTAGACATAGGGGAGGAACCTGCTGATTGGTTTACAACTTCAGCCTAACGGATCCTCCTTTTTTTTGCCTTTTCTAGCCGTCTACCTTATCCAAAACTGACGTTAATGTACAACCTACAGCGATCGCGACCATCGTTTTCAACAAAATTTTCATTCTTACTAGTGCTCCTTTTCTGATTTGAGGTTATGCCTTGGCAGGTTTTTCTGGTCCTGTTTCAACGGGAAGATCCGTTGTACTGTATTCGGTCCAAGAACCTTCATAAATTCGGACTTTAGGATAATTCAGCAAATGTTTGAGAACAACATATTGAAGTGTTGCTTCTCGCCCAGTACTGCATGAGACAATAATGTCATCCGTTGGTTTAATCCCTTTTTCTTCCAGCAGCTTGCGAATGTCACTCAGAGACTTCAGCTTATGGGGGTTCTTCAATGCATCCTGGGCATTTTCTGCTTCAGTAAAGGTCGGCCAAGGAATATTTCGAGCACCAGGAATATGACCATTCCGCACCCAAAGATCTTTTTCACCACGGAATAAATCACCGGGGCGAGGATCGATAAAGACGACACCCGGTTTACTAATTAATTTTTTCACATCATTCAATGTGACTCGAATAGAGGGGTTATCCCGCACCGTAAATCGCTGTTGTTGATACTTAGGAAATTGTTTGACAACGATTTCCCCAGCACTTTTATAGCCTGCGAATCCACCATCTAAAACAGCAATATTTTTGATTCCCGATCGCTCTAATAGATAGGCCACCATGGTTGTACCCAAAACATCCCGACCGTCGGAATAAACAAGTACATTGCTTTGACTACTGACCCCCGCCTTACCCAGAGTATCGCCCAGTTTTGTCGTGTCCCAATACTGCACGGGCAAGAATCCATCTGGGCCTCGGAAAGCGATATCAGCAATGTTAACCGCATTAGGCACATGGGCCGAAATGTAATCCAAAGGATTATTCCTCACATCCAAAATCCGCAGATTGGCATCCTTGGATTGCGCTTTGACCCAATCAGGTGAGACAAATTGAATTTGAGATGTTCTTGCAGCGACCCCCGGCTCGATCGTGCTCCAGGAAACCACAATTAGGGTGGCCACGATCGCAGTGAATAACGAAAAAAGCTTAAGAATAGAAAAGTTCTGTCGCCGTAGATTTGTCCAAATTAAAACCGATCTCATAATTCTCTCCTGAAATGTTGCGATACCTGGAATTTAATCTACAGTTATCGAGTGTAGAATCTACTGTAACCCAATCGGGTAACAGTAGTATTCGATTTAAGATCGCATAGTTTCTTGGAGATGACAAGTCAATCGAGCACAAAAAGTTCATGCTAGAAAATCAGTGAGGACTGACTGTAACGCTCAAGTTTTTCTAGATTTGCCAAAATGGATGACTAATTCACGGTAAGCTGGTCGGAATACCGTTGATTCAATGTGAAGTATGTCCCTATGGATCCAGCACGAACGTTAAGTGCTTTTTGTGGGAATATTTTGAATAAATATTTTTTTTGATTTGAGATACTACTCTTATGTGTCAATTATTGGGGATGAATTGCAATGTACCAACGGATATCTGCTTCTCCTTTGAGGGATTCTGTGCGCGGGGTGGCAAAACTGATGAGCATAGGGATGGCTGGGGAATCGCTTTTTTTGAAGGGCTGGGCTGTCGCGTCTTTGTGGATGATCAACCGTCGATCGATTCCCCGATCGCCCATCTGGTGCAGCAATACCCGATTAAATCGATGAATGTTATCGCACACATTCGCAAAGCGACGATCGGGCAAGTCGGTTTGGAAAATTCTCATCCATTCAAACGTGAATTATGGGGGCGCTATTGGGTGATGGCGCACAACGGCGATCTCAAAGACTTTGAATATAACAGCGCTGGCTACTATCGACCTGTCGGGACAACGGATAGCGAACAAGCCTTTTGCTTAATTTTAGAAACCCTTTGTCAGGCATTTCCAGATCGACAGCCGCCCTTGAGTGAGCTATATTCGGTGCTCCAATCAATTACCGATCGAATCGCCAGCTACGGGATCTTTAACTATCTTCTATCCGACGGTGATCATTTATTTGTCCATTGTTCAACCAGACTGAACTATCTGATTCGGCAAGCACCCTTTGCATCTGCACATTTAATTGATGAAGATATTACGGTGGACTTTCGGGACTTGACCGATGCTGAGGATCGGGTCGCTATCATTGCCACCCAGCCTTTAACCGATAACGAAGTTTGGACAGTGATTAGTCCCGGTGAATTATTAGTATTTCACCATGGAAATTTAAGTAAGATACCCTAGTGAACCTTATTACAAACAATCGTGATTTGAATCTATTTTCCGGTCACAATCTTTTTCAAAAACTTAAGCCGATCGTCCGTGTACGGTGCATAGCGCCAATCCAAGTCAAACAGAATCGATCGCTTTAAGAAACTGCGATCGTGGGAAAATGTATCAAAGCTCGCTTTCCCGTGATAACTTCCAGTGCCACTATCGCCAACGCCGCCAAAGGGCAAATTCCCGACGATTACCTGCAATACCGTATCGTTAATACAAACACCGCCTGATGAAATAGTATTCACAATGGTTGTTTGAACATTGTCTGATTTAGAAAAAATATAGAGTGCTAAAGGTTTAGGTCGCTGATTCACCAATGCGATCGCATTATCTAAATTCTCATAGGCTAAAATTGGCAAAATCGGCCCAAAGATTTCCGATTCCATCACGCCATCATTCCAACTAACATTGTCCAATACCGTCGGCGCTAAATACCGATCGGCATCATTCACCTGGCCACCAATTACTATGGTTCCACTCCCGAGTAAACTCTTCAATCGATCGAGTTGTCTTTGATTCACAATCCGGGCATAGTCGGGACTGACGGCGGGATTTTCGCCATACAGTTCTAAAATAGCTTTCTTCAGTTGCACAACAAATTCATCTTTAACCGCCGCATCTACCAAAATATAGTCGGGGGCAATACAAGTCTGGCCCGCATTGATAAACTTACCCCAAGCAATCCGTTTTGCGGCATAGTCCAGACGCACAGAAGCATCCACAAAACAGGGACTCTTGCCACCTAATTCCAAGGTCACAGGTGTTAAATGCTTAGCCGCTGCCTGCATAACAATCCGACCAATTTCGGTGCCACCGGTAAAAAAGATATGGTCAAATTTCTGGGACAGAAGTTCTTGACTAGTTTGGGCATCGCCTTCAACCACAGCAATGTAATCACTATCAAAGGTCGATCGGACTAATTCCGTCACCACCTTAGACATTTCAGGAGCATATTCCGACGGTTTGAGAATGGCACAATTTCCCGCTGCGATCGCACCCACCAACGGTGACATCATCAATTGAAACGGATAATTCCATGGGCCAATGATTAACGCAACGCCCAAGGGTTCGGGCTGCACCCAAGCAGAAGCGGGAAATACATCAACCGAAGTCGCAACTCGGCGCGGCTTCATCCATTTTTTTAATTGTTTGAGGGCTAGTTTAACTTCTGACAATGTTGCAATTTCAAAATAAGCTTCAAAGGCAGCGCGTCCGAGATCAGATTGAACCGCAGCAACAATGTTGTCCTGATTCGCCACGATCGCACGTTCAAGAGCTTGTAATTGTTGAATTCGGAAGGCGCGATCGCGGGTTTTCCCAGTGGCGAAGAATTTACGTTGAGCTTGAAGTAATTCCGGAATAGGGATGTTCATCACAATACTCATCGATTTAAATTATCAATAGACATTAAAGGAAATAGTGAGTACTAATTATGTTGAATAAATGATTGATGTGCAAACTACATTTCTCTCATTTATTCTCTTTCTTATCCATCTCTATTCAACTTCTTCTCTAGATTAGGCTGATTTTAGG
>JAPLHZ010000208.1 GCA_026389365.1 Cyanobacteriota bacterium | reverse complement strand
GAGTAGAGAGAATCTCTGATCTCCAACTCATCCATTCAATGCCCTTTGTGTGATCATCCTAAAGCCCATAAACACGGCAAGATGCCCAACGGACATCAACGCTATCTTTGTCCGGTTTGCCAACAAACCTTCTCAGAAAGCGTTGATATGAGGAAGTGAGTGCCGATGAGATGTGGTCATTTGTCTCAAAAAACAGAACCAGTGTTGCGCCCAAGAACGAGAGGTCGGAGATTGCTGGATTGGGTTGAGCCTTGCCGATTCAAGTGGGTTAATTCTGGCAGCACGAGTCGGCAAGCCCACCGATGAACGGATTGAACAATTGGTGATGAACACGGAGGGTAAGACGGACTGCAAGCAATTCAACAACGATGACTGGGGTGGCTATGAGCGAGTCTTACCGCCAGAGATGCAGCACTACATTGGTAAGGACCAAACACAGCGACTGGAGCGAACGAATGGCATTGTTCGGCAGCAAACTGGAAGATAGCTAAGCCTGCGGCACGCTACGCGAACGACGACACGAAAGTGAGGACGCGCTTAGTGGTCAGCTACTTCAACTGGATTTGGCAGCATAGTCGTTTCAAATCCACCGCAGCCCAACGAGCAGGATTAACATCGCGATCCTGGGCTTGGAATGATATCGCGACCCATACCACTATAATCTGACGCACTACCCATTCAGGTTGTAATTAACATTCCCCGATCGCTATTGCCCCTTCACATTAAGTCGCACCCTGTATTAAGCTGCACATTATACATTAAGTTATACCTCTAGATTAAAACGCGACGCGCCGAATCAGGATTTATTTTCTGGCAATTTTCCCGAAATCCAATATTTCACCATCACTTGACCGAAGGCCCAAGCATTCCGATCGGGCGGTCCTGCGACATCTAGTAATAGTTCTACCAGTGGTCGTAAATCAAACGACATCAGATCTCGCCGTCCATTACTCAACAGTGTAAATAGATCATAAGCCATTTGAACCTTTCCCAGCACCAACGGTAGATGTTCCAACGGGACTTGGGTGGCGAGTAAGGCTCCTAGTGCGGGCGATCCAGTGGTGGCGGTAGAGAGGAAGTTCAGAATAGGCGTTTTTAATAATGCTGTGAGACCTTGGGTAGTGGTCGTTTGGAAACAGTATCGATCGATAATTTGGGCGGCAGCGACGGTTTTCGCCTCCCGACTTAGGAGAAACCGGGCCAACCGATCGCGTTTGGCTGGTTCCAAGCAATCCATTAATGCCACTGAAAGATCGTCCTGTCCCCAAGCCGCTCGATCGCTATCCCAGGTCACCAATGGCAGAATCTTCGCATTGAGTAGGGTTGCTCGATAGTTGATAGCTTCTCGAATTGAAATTTCCTTGGGTCGAGTACCCGATCGCCAGTCATAGGGCGGTTCCCATTCTCGAATGGGACGCAATCGATCGACTTGGTTGACGACAACAATAGTGGGAAGCGATTTGAGTGATTTGAGAAAATCTAAATCCATTTGCAATGCCGGATCAAGCGCTGGTGTCACCAAGAGCAACCCATCACAGGTTTCTGCATGGTGCAACACTTGATCTCGAAGGTGGTCACGATCAACTTGTTCATAACCGGGCGTATCCCAAAGCTGAAGCCGATCGTCGCCTATTTCCCACGCATAACTCTGAATCTTGTCGGTGCTAGGCAGCGCATCGACAACTGCCTTTGGCTCGGTGAAAAGCGTATTAATCACGCTACTTTTGCCCGCACCCGTTCGCCCAATGACTAAAAGATTAATCGGCGCTTGCTCAACCACACTGGCGGGTTGAGCCAAGACCATGGCTTCTCGTAGGGTCTGGGTCTCAGGGCGCGAGTTTACAATGGATTTCGCCTCAGCCCTAGCCTCAACAAGTGACGGTTTGACTCCTGTGGTGCCGCTGTAAAGGGCGATCGCTTGTCGGGCGAGATTTCGTAGGACGGCTTCGCGTAAAAGCTGGCTTAAATTACCAATGAGTTCTTGATTGGCGCGGCTATTGAGACCACTCGTCGCCGTGTTGGTAATCGCTACCGCCGGATTAATCACCCACCTAGCCCATTGCCAAAGCTGCCAAACATTGCGGGCCGAGGGCGCAAATTTTTGATACACCTCATAGCCTTCACAGGCTTGGGCTACGGTCAATCGGCCCAAAACGGGAGAAAGCTTGGTCATCCACTGGTCCAAGTCGTCAATGGTCCCTCGCAGCAACTCGTACGCTTGCGGCACATATATATTGAGTAAGGGCTGTTTGGCATCGGGCGCGTAAATAGACGCGATCGCCGTAATTAACCCCAAACACCGCCTCCAAAACTGCGGCCAGTCTTCCCATAGGGGCAAATCATCTTGGGTCAGGGCCAAGACCTTGCTCAACTCAGCATCCGATCGCTCTGCCTTCGACCCCGCACCTGTCGCCCCATTAATCGCGGGTAACGTCTCGGACAATTCTGCGATCGCATCTTCTAATTCCGTCACCACGGGCCGAGTCCACCGAACCAACAACCACCGCCACCCCACAAATACCAATCCTACGATGGCCCAAATCCAGCTCAATCCCCAGCCATGAATCTGAATGGCTGCACTAACAAGCAAAAACGTGATCACCAACGCGATCGGCGTAATCAACACAATCCATTGCCAGCGATGCAGCTTCACCATCACCATCCCTCCACAGAAGATGCCTTCACTTTACGGGAACTGGAGGGGATACGGGAACTGGAGGGGACATTTTGTCCATTTGTCCAATTTAACAATCCAGCGATTTGTAACAATTTCTCAAGAAATGCTTTACAAATCGCAACACTTAATATATATTTACATACATAGACGCAACGAGCACATCTCACAGCGTCAAGCACAACACTTCAGGAGTTACACCATGAGAACCGGATCTATCAACGACGACCAAGGACTAGGTAACAATTTTGCTGTCGAGCCTGCAATCACCTATGTTCAAGGTACTGAGTCTCAGTTTGGCTTCAATGCAAGCTCTGAGATGTTGAATGGCCGCCTCGCGATGATTGGTTTCGTTAGCGCCTTAATCCTTGAAGCAATCACTGGCCACGGTGTAATTGGCTTTTTGACTAGCCTTTAAGATTTTCTGGATACGAACTTGCTGGGTATACATCTAGCTTCAATATTTGTATACGCAGACGCAACGATCGCTAATTACCAACACGACACAGGAGTTACACCATGAGAACTGGAACCATCAAAGACGACCAAGGACTAACTAATACTTTTGCTGTCGAGCCTGCAATCACCTATGTTCAAGGTACTGAGTCCCAGTTTGGCTTCAATGCAAGCTCTGAGATGTTGAATGGCCGCCTCGCGATGATTGGTTTCGTCAGCGCATTAATCCTGGAAGCAATCACTGGTCATGGTGTAATCGGTTTTCTGACTAGTCTCTAAGATTTTATAGTCCTAGTATCATTGCCTTATAGACAGATTTAATGTTTCTGAATCTGTTGAGGAATATAGAATTAAGAGAGCTGTGAAAAGTTGATTTCACGGCTCTCTTTTTATGTTTTCTGGTTCTAATTTTAATTGATTGTTTCTCTGGAATACGCTCCGAGTGCATGGTAGCTAAAACTATCAGGTATGGACTTCAAACAATTTAGAGCCGATCGCATCTCCACTTATTCTTTGATTTGGGTCTATCCCATAAGCTGTGCGAGGACTTTTTATGATGCGACTTCACCAATCAGCCCAACTCTTTTCCATCGCTCAACGCGGGGTGAAGGGATTAATCGGAACATTAGCTCTAGCTGTGGCCCTTACGCCGATCGTGCCAACCCTTCAACAGCAAGGATCTTCAATCTCCATTCAAATGCCAACCTTGGCGGCGATCGCGGGTCCAAAGAGCGAAATGGCCAGCTTGAAAAAATCGAAAAAACGTTGGATTGAAATTAACCTATCAACTCAACGACTGATTGCTTGGCAAGGAAAAACTTGGGTGGATGCCCGGATAATTTCCAGCGGCAAAAGTTCAACCCCAACCCGAACCGGGGTTTTTGCCATTCAAACTATGTATCGCACCACTGTCATGAGCGGCGAAGGCTATTCCGTTCCCGATGTGCCTCATGCTATGTTTTACGATGGCGGTTACGCAATTCATGGCGCATACTGGCACAACAGCTTCGGCACTCCCGTCAGTCACGGCTGCGTCAACATGTCAGAAAGTGCCGCCCAATGGTTGTTTAGCTGGGCAAAGGTCGGCACTCCGATCGTAATCCACAACTAAACCTATTCTCCCTTCGGTCTCACCGTCAGAATTCCTAACGCATTTGTTGGTAAGTATTTACGAGCAGCGGTTTGAATGGCTTCGGGAGTGATGTTGCGAATGCGATCGGTGTAATTAAATGCGGGTTCTAGATCATCCAAAATAGAGTAATAGTAGCCGTAGAGATTAGCCCGATCGCTTGGAGTTTCGTTGCTGAAAATGAACTGGTTAGCCACTTGGGTGCAGATTTTTTCGAGGTCCTTGGGGTTCACCAGTTCTTGCTGAAGTTGGTTAATGTGTCCTAACAGTGCGGCTTCGACGACTTCTAAATTCTCCGTTGGCAATGTGGCAGATAGGGTAAATAATCCTTGATATTGATAGCTCATATTGCTCGCGCTAACTCCAGAAACAAGGCCACGCTTTTCTCGTAGATCTTGAACAAGTCGTGCCGTGCGACCTTGGCTGAGAAGGTTTGCAATAATGTCCAACGCGTAGGTTTCTTCAAGGTTCATCAGTCCCGGTACGCGCCACATCAACATCAACCGCGCTTGTTGAAGGCTTGCATCTTCATACTCCTGACGAACAATGTCGGTATAAGCTGCATCAACCGCGAAGTCATGGGGCCGATGGTGTTCTGTTTTCGCTGACCAACCGACGGTATCAAGACTTTTTTCAACGATCGCAATTAGTTGATCAACAGGTAGATTACCAACAGCAACAGCAGTGACGGCGCTGGGGTGATACCACTGTTGATGAAACGCTTGCATTTGCTCTGGTCTCAGGGTTTCGATGACGGACGTGGGTCCGAGAACCGGGCGATTGTAGGGGAGCGTATCGAAGCCAAGTTCGACTAAGCGTTGATAATTTCTACGGCGAGGGTTATCATCCGATCGGCGGATTTCTTCCAATACCACATTGCGCTCGCGATCGAATCCGTCGGCGGGAATAGTGGGGTTGAGTAATACATCAAGCTGCAATGGTGCGAGATCCGCGAAGTCTTCGGGGGCTGTGGTGATGTAGTAATGGGTGTAGTCCTGACTGGTAGCGGCATTGGTGACGGCACCCCGGGACTCGATGCGCTGCTCGAATTCGCCACTTTTTAGCCGATCGGTCCCTTTGAAGATCATGTGCTCTAGAAAGTGGGCCATGCCGTTGATTTCATTACTTTCAAGGACGGAGCCGACATTTAGCCAAAGGTTGAAGTTAATAGCATCAACGGGAAGTTGTTCGGCAATGATGGTCATTCCGTTGGAGAGCCGATGAATGACGGGGGCATTGAGGCGATCGCTTTTCGGAGTCAAGGTCGATGTCATTCGGATGTCTCGGTTCTGGGAACAGTTTTAAGTATTTTAACCTGCTCAACCCGCGATCGAGTGGTTGGATAATGACCCGATCGTTCTTGTTGCTAGTCTGGATTATTGAGAAGAAATGATCTGGTATCAATTTCAGTAACCAGTTATTTGATCCAATCAATGAAATTTAAGCTAAATACTAGGACTACTGATCTCAAAACCAATCTTTATTTTTGGTGAGGCATCACCCATGGCTAAACTATTCTCCCGTGCGTTTTTGCCCATTGTGTCGCTGCTCGCATTAACAATCAATTTCCTAAAGGCGATCGCTATTACTGTGAGTCGTAGTTTTTAGGCGATCGCTTGTGGTGCGGATGAGATTGGGGGAAGCGATCGCCCCCGATCGCGACAGAATTACCTCAAAATCCGAGCCAGCCAGTGTTTTTTGTCTCAGGGAGACTTATTTATGGTGCCTTTTGCTGCGCTTCCTGATGGTGAAGGGAAATACCTGATTGAGCGCCATACCATTTCCACAGCCCCTTCTATTCAAACCCTGGAGTTTACCCAAGTCTTGGCCAAACGTGCTGTGTCCCTTGGCGGTGCGCTAGTGGGGGGGATCCCAATATGCCGGAATATAATGGCACTCGCTTATTGAAATCAAATGGGGCGCGCCAAGAAGCGATCGATTGGGCTGCTTTTACGTTGGTGGGAAAGCGTTAGTTAGGTTGCTCCTCAATATTGTTTTCAAACTATCCTCAAACCATCGCCTGACTGAATCTTTTTCCCTAAGATGCAAAATCTAAACTAAGGCATTCTCCAATGCCAAACGTTGTTCAGCATTTCGTAAGAAATAGCCATTCATCATTGCATTGGCCAAAAGTTGACCGAGTTGTTCACGGCTTGTTGAGATCATTACATCAAATCCTTCTCTCGGCAATCCACCCAATAGTCCACCAATATTGTGCTCCATCACCTGAATGACATCTTGTGAGCCGGGTTGCGATAGTTGTGCGATCGTTTCTGGTTGTAATGTTTGAACGTACTGCCAAAGTTTACCAACTTCATTGTTGTTGAACTCAGATATATTGATCGCATTATTCACAATTACTACCTTCCTAGTGTGGAGCTAACTTGAATTGATTCATTTCGATGAAAACAATCTAACAACCCTTCGTCCTAATCGTCAGTGAGTGGAACCGAACGCAAAAAGGTAGAGTTCCACCCCACTGGTCTACAGAAAACTTGTCTAGTGAACCCTACGGTTTTGATGATTTCTACTCAATTTGTGAGCAAGATTATTTATGACCAAGACTATGCTGGAAAGATCTAAACTGGATCCATTGCTCATTAAAAAGCGGGTAGAGAGAATCGAACTCTCAACTAAAGCTTGGGAAGCTTTCGTTTTGCCACTAAACTATACCCGCGTAACCGCTTTTTAATATAGCGCACAATGCTCTTCTCTGGCTATAGGCCTTAAGCAGCTTTGTGTGTTTACAGTATCAAGTTATGATGAAAGGGGAACACTATAACTATCCGAATAGTCAATACCTCTGGAATGTTTAACGCAACTGAACTACTCATCAATGACTTCGTGACGACCCTCCGTCAAGGATATCGCCGTACCTACGGCGGGTTAAGAGCAGATTATGAGGAAATTATTGGCTGGGTGGGGTCCATGGCCATGGAAAATGTCGCCAACAGTGATGCGCTCTATCACAACGTTGAGCATTCCATTTTGGTCGCTCTCGTGGGTCAAGAGCTTTTACGCGGTCGTCACATCCGTGAGGGCGGGGTGTCCTGTGATGATTGGTTACATTTTGTTATTTCGTTGGTCTGTCACGATATTGGCTATGTCAAAGGCGTTTGCTGTCAGGACAGAGATGGTCGGTATGCGACGGGAATCAATGATGAGATGATTCAGTTGCCCCCTGGAGCGACGGATGCAGGGTTGACTCCTTACCATGTCGATCGGGCAAAGCTTTTTATTGATGAACGGTTTGGTCACCACGGCTTAATCGATGCCGAGCGGATTAAGCGCAATATCGAACTCACTCGGTTTCCGGTGCCTGCTGCCAATGATCAAGCGGTGACGGATGATTATCCGGGGCTAATTCGAGCATCGGACTTAATTGGGCAATTGAGTGATCCCCGTTATCTAAAGAAGATCAGTGCGCTTTTTTATGAGTTTGAAGAGACAGGGGTTAACCAGCTTTTAGGCTATAAGAATCCAGGAGATCTGCGCATCAATTATCCTAAATTTTATTGGCAAGGGGTCTATCCGTATATTCAAGATGGGCTGCGCTATTTGTCTGTGACCCAGGACGGCAAGCAGATTATTGCGAATCTTTATTCCAATGTTTTTGTGGTGGAACATGCAGATAATGAGGATCTGTGGCGATTGCGTGTTGATATTTAGCTGGAGATTTAGAGGCCTTCGCCTGTAGGATAGTAGGCAAGATTGTTGGGCAGAAGCGCGCAATCGCAGTCGTGAATTGGGTGTGCTCATGAGTTGGTGGGAACGGCTGAAGGAAAATGGTCTGGCGCGGTGGGGCGGCATGATTTTGGCGACGTTGTACGCGATCGCCCTTTTTGCTGAGTTTGCAGCTCCCTATGATCCCTACGACTCCCAACCTGACGGCGCTTTGCTTCCCCCAACCTCTATTCACTGGAAAAATCCGGCGGGCAATTGGGTCGGTCCTCATGTATATCCCACGACTCAAGGGGCGATCGATATTAAAACTGGGCTGCGATCGGTGAAAATAGACACTGATTCTCCGGCACCGATTCAGTTGTTTGTGAATGGGGCGAGTTATAAGTTTTTGGGTGTGATTCCCAGCCAATTACATTTGTTTGGGACGATCGGCAAAGGACGAATTAATCTGCTGGGGACCGATGAACAGGCGCGGGATCAGTTGAGTCGTTTGATTTATGGAAGTCGGGTGAGTCTGTTGATTGGACTTTTGGGCATTGGCATCTCGTTTCCCTTGGGGCTTTTGGCGGGTGGGATTGCGGGATATTTTGGGGGATGGGTCGATGGGGTATTGATGCGCTTTGTTGAAGTGTTGATGACAGTACCGGATATTTATTTGTTGATTGCGCTGTCGGCGGTGTTGCCCCAAAACTTGGATAGTTCTCAACGATTTGTCTTGGTGACGATGATTATCTCATCGGTGCGCTGGGCTGGTTTGGCGCGGGTAATTCGGGGTCAGGTGCTGTCAATTAAGGAGCGCGAGTTTATTCAGGCGGCAAGAGTAATGGGCGGAAAGCCTCTGTATATTATTTTGCGCCACGTTTTGCCCCAAACGGCGACCTATGTGATTATCTCGGCGACGTTGACGATTCCGAGCTTTATTGTGGCGGAGGCGATTTTAAGTTTGATTGGGTTGGGAATTCAGCAGCCCGATCCGTCTTGGGGCAATATGTTGTCGTTGGCGACGAATGCATCAATTTTGGTGTTACAGCCTTGGTTGGTTGCAGCTCCGGCGCTATTGATGGCGTTGACGGTTTTGGCGTTTAATCTTTTGGGCGATGGCCTGAGAGATGTGTTGGATCCGCGTGGGGTGGAGCGATAGAATCCGCCTAAAATTATTCTTCCCTTTGTCATGATACGTATTAAATCTGGGCGACGTCTTTGCCAAGCCGATCGAGGGCAAGGCAGATCCTACGATCGTGGATCCTAGTCTGATTTAAGGCACTAGTTTTTAATCGTCCACTGATCCAAGATCCGGATTCCTGAGGTATATTGTGTCTCTATATAGACCCACACACTACCCGTAGCGGCCCAACATCCTTATGGTTCAGGACATTCAGCGTACCCGCCCAGTCGAAACAACGTCCGCGCAAGCGAATGGGCAGTTTCCAGCTTCGGCTCCGGCAGCAAACCCCGTTTTTTATCGTACCTACAGTCGTAAGCTCACTGGAACCCAGCGTGAATCTTGGACTGAGGTGACTAGCCGGACACTGAAAGGATTAGTCGCACTGGGGAAATTCACACCCGAAGAAACGGCTCTTGTCCGTAAAATGCAGCAGGAAATGAAGTGTCTGCCGTCTGGCCGTTGGTTATGGGTTGGCGGAACGGAGTGGGTCACGAAGCCTGAGAATTTTAATGGTTCCTACAACTGCACCAGCACTAATGTGGTGGATTGGGCTGCTTTTGGATTGATGATGGATCTGGCGATGATGGGCTGCGGTACAGGCGCAATTCTAGAACCCAAATATACAAATCGTCTTCCTGAAATCCGCAATCGTTTGATTGTTAAAATGGGTTGGGGCATTGGCACGGTTCCAGAAGCCGATCGCGTTGAAACGACTGAAATTAAATTCAATGGAAATGCCGTTGAAATCATCGCTGGAGATAGCCGTCGCGGGTGGGTTGATTCCTATCAGCGATTGCTTGAACTTTCCACCGATGACAGGTTTACAGGTGATGTAACTATTACGATCGATCTCGGCAATATTCGACCCGCAGGTGAAAAGCTTAAGGGCTTTGGCGGAGTTGCAAATCCGGTTAAGTTACCTCCGCTTTATGAGCGTTGTGTGCAGATTTTGAATAAGGCGATCGGGCGTAAACTCAGCCCAGTTGAATGCTGCTTGTTGATTGATGAAGCGGCTGCATGTGTTGTGGCTGGTAATATCAGAAGATCTGCGGGGATGCGTCAGGGGAATAGTGGCGATACAGAATTCGCATCTGCCAAAGACAATCTCTGGCAACAGGGCGAAGATGGCAACTGGCGGATTGATCCAGAACGGGATGCTTATCGGATGGCCAACCATACCCGCGTGTATCATCACAAACCGACCAAACAAGAAGTTCTGGATGCAGTGCGCAAACAGTTCCATTCTGGTGAAGGTGCAATTCAATATGCCTCAGAAGCGATCGCCCGATCGAGTGCTGATTTATTACCGAATCGCGATCAACAAATTGAATTCATTACGGCTTATGAATCGGGTAAAGGCGCTGAGTTTTTACTCAATCTAAAATCCGATATGCCCACCGAAGAAATCGAGCATCGTTTAGGCCGATATGGTTTAAATCCCTGCGGTGAAATAATCGGAGAAGATTTCCACTGCAACCTTGCAGAGATTCACCTTAATCAGATTGATCCAAATGATTACCAAGCGCAGGATGATGCATTTACAGCAGGTGGCTTGACAGTTGCTGGATTGTTGAATCACCAATTCACTGAACCGCGTTATCAAAAGTCACGTTTGATGGATCCGATCGTGGGCGTATCATTCACCGGATTGTTTGATTTCTTTGTTCAAGCCTTTGGTACTGAATGGCTGAATTGGTGGGAAGCGGGTCGCCCGGACACTATGCGCGGACTAGAGTTTAAATCTAAAGAACAAGAATACTTATCTCGCTGGAAAGCAACGGTTCATCGCGTTGTTGGTGAATATTGTCTCAAACATGGCCTGAAAGTACCCAACCGCTGCACCACTGTACAACCTGCGGGCACCAAGAGCTTGCTAACGGGCGCATCATCTGGCTGGCATCCACCTAAGGCACAACGGTTCATCCGTCGAATTACATTCCGCAAGAATGATCCCGTTGCCATGGCTTGTTTGGATTATGGTTACAGCATTGTTCCGTCGCAATCGGACAAAGATGATCAAGGCAATTTGCTGAATGATCCCTTTGATCCGCGTTGTACTGAATGGTTAGTGGAAATTCCGGTCGAAGTGCCTTGGGCTAACATTCCCGGTGCGGATGAAGTCTCGATCGAAATGTTCTCGGCTACTGCGCAATTTGATTTCTATATGCAAGTGCAGAAATATTACACGGCGCATAATACGAGTGCCACGATCGAGCTTCGCGAAGATGAGATTGATGCCTTAGCGGATGTGATTTACGATTCTGTCGAGACCAATGGTGGTTATATGAGTGCGGCATTGTTAGCCCGATTTGATGCACCATTCCCGCGCTTGCCTTTTGAGAAGATCGATCGGGCCACCTATTTAGCACTATCCGCCGAAGTAAAGGGTCGTCGTAAGACTGATGATTTCTACGGTGCGTTGGCGAAGTACGATTCCGGTGAAATGATTACGGAAGGTCCAGCAGGCTGCGATTCTGACAAATGTCTGTTTGCCGCAGAAATCAAGTAAGCCTCAAGTTCAGTGATTAAAAGAAACCGGGTGGTCGAAGTTCGATCGTCCGGTTTCTACATAATACAAATTAATGAAGAAAGGTTGCATAACGCTAGAATCGATCGCAAGGAACGTAAATCAGAATAAAAATCCAGCGTAGAACGCCTGCTCACCCCGATCGACGATCGTGAACAATGGCTCTGGCAAAATCCGCAAGCGATCGTAATCAGCTAAACTAGAGTTAGGGTTTTAATGAGACCGAGGAGAAAAGATTTGATGAATATCCAAGAAGTAAATCAGATTCAGGCTACGTCTGCTTTTCAACAGGCAATCGAAACAGTAGAATCTTTGCCATTGGAAACACAGGATGCTCTGATTACAATCATTCAAAATCGGTTGAGAGAAAAACGTCGATTTATTCTCGTCGATTCCATTAAACAAGCTGAAACAGATTATGAATCAGGCCATGTGAATCGGGGAAATGCGACAGATTTGATGGGGGAGCTAGAAGATTAATGGAATTAGTCTGGAGTCCTGGATTCACTTGAGGACTTTTAGAGACACCGTTTCATCATCAACACTCCGGACAGATTTTCAGTCGGTCAAGCCCTGAGAGAGCCGTATTCCAGTAGTCTCTGGTAGTTTGGATTTAATTTAACCAAAGTCGGGTCCAAACCAAACATTGCGATAAATAAGTCTAATAAATGCTCATT
>JAPLHZ010000291.1 GCA_026389365.1 Cyanobacteriota bacterium | reverse complement strand
GGGCTATTTGCTGCGATGTACTGTGTCGATTGATTATCTGTTGTAATTCTTCCTTTTCCAACTTTTCTAAATGCAATGCTTTTGGAGATGCCATAAACACTAATCTTTGATCATTATTTCATTTCTTCTTATAGTATCTTCACTTTAGCCGCCTTGTAGTAGTCGTTGCTGTCCATCAATAACCTCATACTTTAAAGTTTCAGCCTGCTCTGCAAAATAGATCACGGGAATTGGAATATTTAGCAACAGTGACTCAATCAATCTAGAACATTTATTTTGTTCATCGTCATTTGTTCCCCAAACATAATTCCTCTGGTAGTCAGGCTTTAAATCAATGTCACCTGATTCAATTTTGTCTACTATGTCCTGAACTGAATAGTCATACGGCTGAGCTAATATACGTCGAGGAGTCTTATTTGTAGTCATAAATTACCCTAGTTATTTTTTGAGTCGCTGATAGTTTTATAATACCATTAGCCATTATAACAATAGTCTGAACATCTTTTAGTTGCAACCAGAGAATGCGGCTTTCAGGCTTCTAGATTGAGCCGATCGCACCATCACCAATCTTAACTCCCGGCATGATAATGGCTTCATAGCCAATCCACGCATCATTACCAACAACTGTATCTCCTTTGTAGGGCAACTCACCGGGTTGAGGTAAGACTTTTTCCCAGCCATTTTGAAAGGCAAAAAAGGGATAAGTCGAGAAGCCATTCATTTTATGGTTTGCACCATTCATAATGAATTTTACACCTCTAGCTAAAGCACAAAATTCACCAATGATTAACCGATCGCCCACAAAGGGGAAATGATACAAAACGTTTCGCTCAAAATCTTCTGAATCCTCTGGATCATCATAATAGGTATAGTCCCCAATAATAATATTAGGATTAGATACCGTATTCTGAATAAAACAAACCTGGGGAAATCCGTTCATTGGATGCTTATCTTTTGGATTAGGTCCGAACATAAGTTTCTCCGTTAGTTATCAGTCAAGCCAAAAAGAATGATCCGATCGGGTTGAAATTTCTTAACAGTTTTTTGACTAAAGTTTTGAATTTGGTTGAAACTCATCACCCGATAATTTCCCAAATAGATTACCTAATTTTAACGGATGAGGACGATTTATGTAAGCGATCGCCAATATAAATATTAAACATTATCGGAAATTATTTTTTAGAGATTCAAAGCCTTGCTAGGCAAGGGCTGTAAATTCGCAAAACCCTATTTCCGATTAAGTCTATTCTGTCTGCCCATGTTACGTGGCTGTATTGAGCGATATAGTAAATAAGAACCGTTTGCCGCCGATCGCCATGTTCAATCGCACCACCATTCCGCTTGCCGCTCTCTTGCTTAGCATTACGAATCCTTCGATCGCCGCAGAACCCATCTTTGCGCCTGGTGAAAACCTGACGGTTCAAGGTATTCCAGCCGTTCCACAAGGTCTCGTCGATCGGGTGAATCGCTACACTAATTTCCGATCGGCAAGTCTGAATAGCTGGCATCCTAAAAAGCGCGAACTGTTGATTTCAACCCGATTTGGTGATGTTGCTCAAGTGCATCAGGTGAGTATGCCGTTGGGAATGCGAAAACAATTAACCTTTTTCCCGGAGCGCGTTGGTAATGGTAGTTACGCCCCGATCGGCGGTAAATATTTTATCTTTAGCAAAGACATTGGAGGAAATGAATTCAATCAAACTTATCGCTATGATTTAGAGAGTGGAAACACAACACTATTAACCGACGGCAAATCTCGAAATAGTCTCGGAACTTGGGCAAATAAAACCGATCGCGTTGCCTACAGTTCAACCCGTCGCACCGGAAAAGACAATGATTTTTATATTATGGATCCCGCCAATCCATCAGAAAATAAACTAATTGCTCAAAATATAGGCGGCGGATGGTCAGTGTTGGATTGGTCTCCCGATGATCGGACCTTACTCGCGATCGAATTCCTATCCGCTAATAAAAGTAATCTTTGGACTATTGATATTGCGACTGGAACCAAGACGCGCATTACCCCCGAAGGTCCAGACGTTGCCTACAGAAGTGCATTTTATAGCAAAGATGGAAAGGGGTTCTATATGGTGAGCGATCGGGATTCAGAATTCTCGCGGCTCGCCTATGTTGATATTAAAACCAATCAACCGACTTATTTAACCAGCAATATTCCCTGGGATGTTGAAGAAACTGAACTGTCGCCTGATGGTAAGTATATTGCGATCGTCAGCAATGAAGCGGGCATTAGTATTTTGCGTGTTTTAGATACAATCACTCGAAAAGAAATCAACTTGCCAAAACTCCCCACAGGCGTGATTCTTGGAGTGAATTGGCGCAAAGATGACTTGAATAATCCTGAACTTGGTCTAACCTTTTTGTCCGCCACTCAAACGGCTGACGTGTATTCAGTTGCCCTCAAAACAAAAGCAATCACCCGCTGGACCGAAAGCGAAACCGGCGGCTTAAAAACCGATCGATTTAGTAATGCTGAATTAATTAATTGGAAAAGTTTTGATAATCTGAATATCTCAGGACTACTTTATCGACCGATCGTAACCAAATTTTCCGGCAAACGACCTGTCATTATCGATATTCATGGCGGACCTGAAGGCCAGTCAAGACCCTACTTTCTGGGACGACGCAACTACATTCTCAATGAAATGGGCGTTGCCATGATTTTTCCAAATGTTCGAGGATCACTAGGCTATGGGAAAACATTTCTAACCCTCGACAATGGATTTAAACGCGAAGATTCCGTAAAAGACATTGGTGCCTTGCTAGATTGGATTAAACAACAGCCCGATTTAGATAGCGATCGAATCCTGATTACAGGGGGTAGTTACGGCGGCTATATGTCATTGGCAGCGGCGGTGAAGTATAACGATCGGATTCGAGGCAGCATAGACGTTGTGGGTATTTCTAACTTTGTATCATTTTTAGAACGAACCGAAGGTTATCGTCGAGATTTACGACGAGTTGAATATGGTGACGAACGAGAACCTAAAATGCGCGAATTTCTCACAAAAATTTCGCCACTCACGAATGCTAGCGCGATTAAAAAACCACTCTTTGTTATTCATGGCAAAAATGATCCTCGTGTGCCGCTGAATGAAGCTGAACAAATTGTCACAACAGTCCAAAAAAATAGCGTGCCTGTTTGGTATCTGATGGCCAACGATGAGGGACATGGCTTCTCTAAAAAGAAAAACGTAGATTACGAGTTTTACACGACCGTGAAATTTATCGAAGAGATGCTATTAAAATAATTGAGGCCGAATTTTGAGTCGCGTTTCATGATGAATATGATGCTAGAGAACTGGCAGCCCATAGTTGCTTCGTTAACCTTTGTGGCAGTCATTGTTCTGTTAATTACAGAATGGGTGCATCTAACAACAGCAGCCCTCATGGGTGCTCTGTTGTTGGTGGTCGTGAATATTGTGTCATTGCCCGAGGCAGTTGAGTATATCGCGAAGAGTCACAGCACCCTGACGCTTTTTTTTGGGGTGATGGTTTTAGTCCGATCGCTTCAACCCACAAAGATATTTGAATACCTGGGCACCCAGATTGTTCGCTGGTCTCAAGGGCGCGGCGATCGGTTACTTCTCTCAATCGTCGTCATCACAACTCCCATCTGCGCGGTGTTGCCCAATGCGACAACCGTGATGCTCATTGCCCCCCTAATCCCTCCGATCGCGGAAGAGTTGGCAATTGATTTTGTGCCTTTGCTGATTTTGTTAGTACTCGTTGCGAATAGTTCAGGATTGCTAACAATCGTGGGCGATCCAGCCACCTTTATTGTGGGCAGTGCCCTAAATTTAAGTTTTTGGGACTATTTGGTCCGATTGAGCTTTGGGGGAGTGCTAGCGATCGGGGTGATTCTAGCGCTGTTACCGATTTTGTGGCGGACAATTTGGCGAACTAAATTGCGGGACCTTGAAACGCTTCCCAAAGTTGAATTAGAGCATCCTGTTGCACTTACATTTTTGTTATCTATTGTCGCTACAGTCGTGATCTTTTTCGTGGTGGGCGAAACGTTGCCGATTCGGATGTCACCCGCGACGGTTGCGCTATCGGGGGCCGCGTTATCGTTACTAGTTGTCCAAAAAAGTCGAATCGCTCAGGTTCCAGATATTCTCAAGGACATCGATTGGAGTACATTGATATTTTTTATGTCTATCTTTGTATTGATTGGCGGGCTAGAGAAAACAGGTGTAATTGCTAGTTTGTCTACCTTGCTTGCGATCGTTCTCGGCAAAAACATTGTTCTTGGATCGTTAATATTACTATTTGGAGTCGGAGCTATTTCCAGTCTCGTGCCCAATATTCCCCTAGTTATCGCTGTTGTCCCATTGCTGAAAAACTACGTTGTCGCTGCCGGACTTGCAGGATCTGAGATACTCACTCCCGGCTTCGGCGGACAGTTTCCCGATGTCGTTTTACCGTTATTTTACGCAATGATGTACGGCGCGACATTGGGCGGAAATGCAACAATAGTAGGTGCATCATCCAATCTAGTCGCCGCTGGAATTGCCCAACAATATGGCCGACCGATCGCATTCCGTCGCTATCTTAAATATGGTATTCCCGCCACCGCCGCACAATTGATTGTCCTTGCATTTTACGTTTGGTTGCGTTTTCTGAGGTAGCTTCTATTGTGGTTGGTGTTGAGGTGGAAATTAAGACTATCAATTTACTAAAAATTCAACCTTAGGACCATAGTCCTAGATGGCATGTCGGTACGATCGGGACATTTCTCCCATGACATACGATTTTCCTCGATCTAAGATAAGCCTATACAAACACACACACATTTTTTAGAGCGTCCTCAATGATGTCACGTCAGTTTTTCTCTTTGGTTACAGGTGCAATGCTCATGGTCGCACCCATATTTACTGCCTATTCTAATGCGCAGGCAGCTCCCACAGGCAATCGGATGGAACGATCGGCAGAGTGGAAACAGTTCCAACAAGAACTTAACCTAACGGCGAGTCAAAAAGCCCAGCTTAAGGAAATTCGTACTCAAAGCCGCGCTCAAATGGAGGCTGTTTTGACTGATGCTCAAAAAGCTCAACTCAAGACCATGAAGGAATCTCGTACTCAAGGCGGAGAACGAAGCAAGGGCGGCTGGAAGCAACTTGCACTGACGGCAGAGCAAAAAAGTCAACTGAAAGCAATCCGTGAATCCGCTAAAGCAAAAGAGCAAGCCGTCTATACTCCGGAACAAAAGGCATTAATGGCAAAGCATCGGGCCGAGCATCCCCGTAAAGCAAAGTCCGCTGGAACAACTTGAAACTTTATCAATCCCCTCAATACAACGGGGGAATGAAAGTACTCCGATCGGCACCTTAGCCTAAAATAAAAATGGCATCCTAAATTACAACTTGGGATGCCATTTTTAGATCATAGTTTCAATTTCACGGCTAGATTGTATGGTTTAACGAACTGAATTAAACGCGTTCTAGAGCCTCGATCGTTTTAGGAACCGCCGCCGTCAAGACCTCATTACCATCGGTTGTCACTAGAATGTCATCCTCAACCCGAATGCCGATACCCAACCACCGATCGGGAATGGCAGGTTGGCCTTCGAGTGGTTCAAAATCAGGCCCAATATAAATACCAGGTTCAGCCGTGATCACTTGATTGGGAGCAAAGGTATGCCACAGATCACCTGTTTTGCGACCGCCGACATCATGAACATCTAACCCAAGCCAATGTCCAGTGCCATGCATAAAGAATGGTTTGTACTTCTCGTCTTTAATTACCTCATCGATTTCACCGACAATTAACCCCAATTCCATTAGCCCTTCTGTAATGACTCGCACCGAAGTATCGTGAAACTCATTCCAAGGATTTCCCGGTTTAATTTTTTCAATGGCGGCGAGTTGGGCTTTCAGAACAAGTTCATATAAAATACGCTGTTCTGGTGTAAATTTGTTCCCCACGGGATAGGTCCGAGTGATGTCAGAATTGTAATAATCAAACGAGCAACCTGCATCAATTAAGAGCAGCTCATTGTCTTGCATTTGACGATCGTTTTCGACATAGTGCAAAATGCAAGAATTCGCGCCAGAAGCCACAATAGAGGGATAGGCTGGACCCATCCCGCCATGTCGTCGAAAGAGCATTTCTATTTCAGCTTGCAATTCATACTCATACAACCCTGGCTTACGTTTTTCGATCGCAAGATTATGGGCTTCCGCTGCAATTTCAACAGCTTTACGGATTAGGCTCAATTCGTAATCACTTTTATGTAAGCGCAATCCATTCATCACCGTCATCGGATCTTCAATGCTCAGTGGCCCCGTGCCTTTACGATCGTGCTGACGAATACCACTCTGATACTGCTTGAGAATTCGGGTATTAAATGCTTCGTCAATGCCAAAATGATAGTAAAGTTTGTCGGCCTTTTCTAAATACTTAGGCAAATGTTCATCGAGGTCTGCGATCGGATAAACAATATCCGCACCATAATACTCTTTAGCCGCATCAACGCCCACCCGACGGCCACTCCATGTTTCCTTGGCCCGATCTTTCGGTTGGACAAACAAGATATAGTTATGTTCATCGTGATGAGGCGCAAATACGGCGACGGCATCACTTTCATTGAATCCAGTTAGGTAGTAGAACGCACTGTCCTGACGAAAATTGTATTCCACATCATTGTGCATGACGGCATAGGGTGCGGCCCGAAAAATTGCTGTACTTCCCGAAATTTTTGAAAGCAGTTGACTACGGCGGTGCTGAAAGTCAGAATGAAGCATGGGTTGGCGGTGAAGATATTTAGATTCATTGAGAATAACAAAAAAAGAACGATTGCGGCTTCAAGCGATCGCATAAGTACGGACGCATAAGTACGAATTTCCGGAATCTATAGGATTGGACTTGAAGTCAGCGAAATATTGGTTGATTTTGTCTCTAACACATTTTTCTACGGTTTATCTATTATGATGTCTCCCCCTAGTAGCAGCCCAACGCCAAATCCGATCGATCGGTTAATGAATTCACAATTTACGCGCCTCTTGGTAATTGGCTTTTTGGTATTGATCTTACAAATCCCCACGGTAATGCTGTTCGGTATTATTAGTGAGCGACAAAATTTACGACAGACGGCCATTCAAGATGTCACGAGTAAATGGGGTAAAGAACAAACCCTAGTCGGACCGCGCTTGATGGTGCCCTATATCAAACGATCGGGCACCGCCGAGAAACCAAAATCAGAGCAAAAAGTCGCCACATTTCTGCCGAAAGATTTAGAAATTAACGGCAACATGGAAACCGATACTCGTAAACGTGGACTCTTTCAGGTTCCGGTTTATACGCTGAAATTGGAGATGAAGGGAAATTTTGAGCCATTAGACTTTACGACTTGGGCCGTGAAGCAAGAGGATATATTGTGGGACCGATCGGAATTGGTCGTCCAAATTTCTGATACGCGGGCCATTAGTGATCAGGTAAATCTCCAGTGGAATAAGACAAAAATCCCATTTAATCCGGGGTTAGGCAAGTTCAAAGCAGGCAACCCAAGCTTGCCAATTAATTCATTACCTCCGGGGCCTAGTAGCGGTTTTGATAGTCGCTCTATTGCTCCGGCTACTTCCAGTGCGGCGGGGATTCATGCGCGACTGTCTCAAATGGGTGAGAAAAAGTCCTATGATTTTTCGATTCCGATGGAAATTCGAGGCAGTGAAAGTTTATATTTTGTGCCCATGGGTGAGTTGACAAAGGTAAATCTAAAAGCAAATTGGGGGAATCCAAGTTTCCAAGGCGGATGGCTACCGGAGAAACCAAAGATTAGCGAGAAAGAGTTTGAGGCAAAATGGCAGATTCCATTCTTGGGTCGCAACTTTCCACAACAATGGAATGATGAGAGTCCCACATCAGACAATGATCTATACCAATCTCGCTTTGGGGTCAATCTATTTTCACCTGTGGATAATTACCACATGGCGGAGCGCAGTATTAAGTACAACTTCTTGTTTGTCGTTTTGACCTTTGCGGTACTTTGGCTATTTGAAGTGATGGCGGGAGTCCGAATTCATCCATTGCAATATCTGCTTGTCGGAGTTGCGATGTGTTTATTTTATTTGTTGCAATTGGCACTATCTGAACATTTGGGTTTCTACTATGCCTATATTGTCGCTAGTTTATCAATTGTATTTCTAATCACGGGCTACACGATGTCGGCATTGGGTGCAAAACGGCGGGGCGGAATTGTGGGCGTGATGCAGGTCTGTTTGTATAGCTACTTGTATGTGGTGTTAGCCAGTCAAGACTATTCCTTATTATTAGGTTCGGTGGGGTTATTTGTATTCTTGGCGGCTGTAATGTTCTTGACGAGGCGGGTGGATTGGTTTAATTCGGGAAGGAGTGCGAGTTAGTTTCGGAGGGATCCCCCTAAAGCCTTTTTGGTTAGGGGGACTATTAAATAATTGAGACTATTAGATAATTGGGGTTGTAGAATAAGGGGATTTAGGGAATTAAGGTTTTCTCAATTTCACCTTCTGCGGTTAGCGCGATCGTTTGCAATTTCTCCAGAATATTTGGATCTGCATTTTTCCAAAGCTTGCGCTGATGAGCTTCCAGTAATCGCTCCGCCATATCTCGCGCTGCCCAGACATTACTCTTTTGTAAGAAGGCTTGAACGATTTCATCTAGTAAATACGCCTCGGCAATGCCTGCATACATATGATCTGGGACTACGCCTGTAGTTGCGCTATATCCAAACATAAAGTCTACCGTCGCCGACATTTCAAATGCGCCTTTGTATCCATGACGCATTACGCCGTCGATCCATTTGGGGTTGATGACCCGCGATC
This sequence comes from Cyanobacteriota bacterium, assembly GCA_026389365.1. Lineage (GTDB taxonomy): Bacteria > Cyanobacteriota > Cyanobacteriia > Leptolyngbyales > Leptolyngbyaceae > JAAFJU01. Next base: position 19,053 of record JAPLHZ010000291.1, on the reverse strand, counting down.
GGTATACTTTTGAGATTTCTTCGGTGAGCGATCGGACTTTGGGATTAGCGGTATTTGAATTGTCGCCAAAGTAGGTCGTTGGGGTTTGATTTGAAAGCGTTTTGACTGCCGCCACCATTCCGCCTTGGAATTGGTAATAATCATCAGAATCAAGTAAATCATGTTCACGATTGTCTTGATTTTGCAATACAACCTGTAATCCCTGCATTCTCGATTCAAATGCTTCGGGCGCAGATTCGCCGCCTTTGTTAGTATAGGCGTAACTACTCCAATTCAAATAAGCACGGGCTAAATCTCCAGAGTTTTCCCAATTTTGCGATTCAATCAAACCCTGTAATCCCGCCCCATAGGCTCCCGGTTTTGACCCAAACACTCGGTAACGCGATCGGGCTAATGCTTCCGATGGATCAAGACCTGTTTCAGTCCAGGCTTGGGCTTCTTGAATAACACTGGCAGCGATCGGATTGTCTTCTGCCGATTCATTCAAACTAGAAACTAGTGCGACCGCTTGATCAAAGAGTTCTATTAGGTTTGGGAATGCATCACGGAAGAAACCGGAAATACGCAAAGTGACATCGACACGGGGACGACCAAGGGTTTTAATAGGCAAAATTTCAAAGTCTACAACCCGACGAGAACCGCCATCCCACACAGGTTTTACGCCCATAAGGGCTAGAGCTTGAGCCAGATCATCGCCCCCCGTTCTCATGGTGGAGGTGCCCCAGATGGAGAGTCCGAGGGTTTTTGGGTATTCGCCATTTTCTTGGGTATACCGTTCGACTAGGGTTTCGGCAGCTTTTCGACCCACATCCCAGGCGCTTTCGGTAGGGACAGCGCGGATGTCTACAGAATAAAAGTTGCGGCCTGTGGGAAGAACTTCAGGGCGGCCCCGCGTGGGTGCGCCAGAGGGTCCGGCGGGGATGTAATGTCCGTCGAGGGCTTTGAGTAGATTGGTGAGTTCGTTGGTGGTTTTGTAGAGGTTGGGGAGTAGGGTGTTTTCGATCCAATCAAGTTCGGTGCCGGAGAATTCCCCTAAATTCGGGCGCAATCCTTCAATCAACTGGTCCACCAAATCGATCGCAACTTGTTCAATATGTTCAATCGCACTACCGATCGTCCGAAATTCACCCTCCAACTTCTCGGATGGGTCAGCCATGAGGGGATCAAAATCAAATCCTAAATCTTCGGCGATCGCTCTTGATAATCCAACTCGTCCCGCTTGCGGATATCGAGCGATCGCAATCACTAAGTCACGTAATTGATTCTCCGTTGGACATTGACCCAGAATATGTAGTCCGTCGCGAATTTGGGCTTCTTTTAGTTCACAAAGCGATCGGTCTAACCCCGTCATCACCGTATTTTCAAAGCGCGATCGTAATTCATCCGCCGTCGATTGCAACCCTAAATCTTGATTGAGCTGTGTCACTTCTAACAAACTAATAATCTTCTCCCGTAACGCCTTAAGACGGGACGGGTCGAGATTCATAGCTTCGTAATATTCATCAACTAGATTCTCTAAATCCTGCAAATCTCCATACAACTCAGCCCGCGTCATCGGCGGAGTTAAATGGTCTAAAATAACAGCCTGCGATCGGCGTTTAGCCTGAGATCCTTCACCGGGATCATTCACAATAAACGGATAAAAATGCGGCATTGGACCTAATGCAACTTCAGGAAAACAGCATTCAGAAAGTGCGACACTTTTACCGGGCAACCATTCTAAATTTCCATGTTTACCAACATGAACGACCGCATGACTATTGAACACCGATCGAACCCAATGATAAAATGCTAAGTATTCATGGGTCGGTTCGAGATCCGGCGCGTGATAGTTAAGGGATGGGTCACGATCGTAGCCCCGCGAGGGTTGAATACCGATGAAGATATTGCCCAGTTGAATGCCTGAAATTGAGAAGTCAGACGAGCTAGGAGAAATCCATCGACTATTCATCGCATCACAAACTTCTTGCGGCAGTGTTTCAAAATAGGTTATGTATTTCGATCGCTCTAGCGTTTGTAATATTGGTCGAATCCCTTGTCCTTCAGGATCATTGGTCACTCCTTTAGTTAACCACTGAATCAATTGATCGCCATCTTCAGGAATATCAGAAACCGTATAGCCAGAGGCTTTAAGCGATCGTAATATCTCCACACAACTCTGCGGCGTATCCAATCCCACACCATTTGCAAGTCGTCCATCACGGTTTGGATAATTGGCTAAAATCAGCGACACTTTACGATCGGCCACGTCTGATCGGCGCAACTTCACCCAATTCGCCGCGAGGTCACAAACAAATCCCACCCGATCGCCCACGGACTTATATCCCATCACATCGGTTTGTAAAATAGGATGCTTGGCCTGTACCCCTTTAAACGAGATAGTTCGAGTAATAATCCGACCGTCAACCTCCGGTAATGCCACATTCATCGCCGTATCTCGCGGAGACAATCCTCGCGTATCCGATCGCCATTGTTCTTCCGGTCCACCGCTCAAAATCACCTGTAAAATTGGGACATTAAGTTGACTCCATAATTCAGCCGTATCTTTCACTGTGGTGGGTGAGGCCGGATAAAGCGGAGCCGGATTTAACAATGAAAAACTAGTCGTATTTAACAATACTTCGATCGAGGGTTCACCATCAGGTTGCAAAATACTAAGCAAATCCAATTGCACATCAGGATCGCGTAATGATGAAATGAATACTGGAACAGGGGTGAGATTACGATCGATTAAATTTTGACACAGGGCATCGATCGGTTCGGTGTTACCAGCAAGATAATGAGCGCGATAAAAAACAATCCCAACACGGGGATGCTCAATTTTAAAAACTGGAAACGGATACAACCCAACTCTTGGAATGGGCTGCGGTGATTCAAAACTTTGGTGAAGATCTAAATATCGATCGGCCAAAAATCTCAACAAATTCCGAAAGTTCCCAACCCCACCTTCAGTAAAATATCGGCATATCTGATTGACCTCAATTAGCGGTACGGTCGATCGACTAGACAAAATGGGATCTGGGCGATCGTCTCCCGGAATCACAATTACTTTAGTCCCAAACCGTTCCTCAATCTCCTGGACAACCTCTAACCCATAGGCCCAATAACTGACCCCGCCTAATAATCGAATTACAATAACCTGTGCTTTTTCCAGTACGTCTTCGCCGTACGTATCTATGGTTAACGGTTGCGCCAAGGCCAACAAACTCGCCACCCGAACTGCCGGAAAATCATGGGGCAATTGATCAATCGCCCGCGCCAACCCACTAATATCGGTATCTTGGGCAGTAAGAATTACGATCGGGCCGGGATCTTGTTCTATAAAGACAACTCCTTCTTCGTCAGGATTCCAGCCTCCCGGCATTGCAGCAATCCGATGCATTTTAATTATCTCAATTAGATTTTGTGAGTGGTATTGCTAAATCATTTAGAGTTCACCAAATCGTTCACGATAACGATCGAGTTCTTGCTGTAGGACTTGTTTCTCCGATCGTTCAGTGACCAATTCATCTTGTAATCGATCTGACTTCTCATACAATTCATCAGGAGCCAAGAGTTTTTCACCATTGTCCAAACGGTAAAAGGTAATCAACTTATCATCGACCGCCAAACGTAAATTTAATGCTTGACTTTGGCTATTTTCGATCGGCAAATAAGCATCGTTGATGAGTCGATAACCACGCAACTTCTCTGGAATCCAGTCACCTTTGGGGTCAAATTGCCAATACTCTTCAATGCCAATTTGTTCATAAAGTTGCTTTTTAAAGCCATCATCATCCTTTTTTGTACTTGGTGACGTGACTTCAAAAACAATTCGTGGTATCTCGCCTTCTTCCCAAATCTTATAGTTATCTCGTCCCCCCGGTTCCACCCCAAAAATCACCATCACATCTGGCGCACATTTCAATCGAGGGAGTCCTTGAGCATAGTATAAAAACTGATTGCCTAAAATACAAGCTCTCTCATGCTGCAAGTACTGTCGTAGTACGGCGATCGTAATCAACATCACATACAAATGATCAAACGTCTCGGCCACAGGTTGTCCATCTCCAGAAGGATAGTCAATGGGAATAGTGATTACTGAAGTCATGGAAGGCTCCTGAATAAGGGTTATTCAACGATCGCAATACAATCAATCTCCACCAACACATCCTTCGGCAACCTGGCAACTTCCACACAGGCGCGGGCCGGAGCATTTGCCTCATCAAAGTATTTAGAATAAACCGCATTCACTGCCGCAAAATCATTCATGTCTTTCAAAAAAACACCCGTCTTCACCACAGACGCAAAACTCGCCCCCGATGCCTCAAGAACCGCCTTCAAATTTGCCATCACCTGTTCAGTCTGCGCTACCACATCCCCCTCACCAACGATCGCACCAGTGGACGCTTCCAAGGCAATCTGTCCGGACAAAAACGCCATCTTCCCAGATGCAACAATAGCCTGGTTATACGGTCCGACGGGTGCAGGAGCCAAATTAGTTTGAACGATCGATCGGGTCATAATTTTCTAATGGAGGATCAAATACTTTATAGTCTCACAGTTTACCATGTCTAAATTGATTTGATTCTCAAGTGCTGCCTTTCAAATAGTCAAAAAGGCGATCGCCCGAATCAGCCCGAACCAAACCCAACGCGATTTCGGGAAGCGATTGATGATTGGGGAACACCAAATAACGTGGCTCCCAATCCGGCTGAAATTTATGCTTAAACTGATGCAAGCCATTGAAATTATAAAAACGATTGAGATATTTCACAAACCGTCGTAATCCCTTTTCGATTGCTGGAGATGCCGTTGTTGCCCCCACACCCGCCAACGGCGACAAGCTAAAGCTTAAGGTGTCATAGTGTTCTGACTTAAAGTGTTGAAGCAATGAAACAAACAAATATTCCATGGTGCCATTCTCCACATCAGCCCGGTATCGCATCAAATCTATGGTCACTTCCTTCTTGTTATAACCGGATAGCAAATTACTAAAGGCCACAATTCGATCGTTCGCATCATAGACGACAGCAATCTTATAATTTTGTAAATAATCCCGATCGAACCACGCAATAGAAAACTGCTTTTCCGAACCATTTTTTTGCTTCAACCATTCATCGCTTACGGGCTTGAGTTTCGCAATTAATTCCGCACTGTTAGGAGGTTCATAAACAATAAAACGATGTCCAGTTTTAGTCAAACGATTGATGGCCGTCCGTAAGGATTGATTTGATTTACCTTTTAAATGAAACTTGGATAAATTTACAATGGCTTCCTCACCAATTTGAATCCAATGCCAACCCATTGCACGATAATGACTGAGTTGTTCACTCCCGACTTCATAAAATGCTGGGAACCAATCATTCGATCGGCAAAATTGACGAAACGAATACAATGTCTCCAATCGATCGTCCTCTGGCCCAATCGGATCACCCAACGCGATTGCCGATCGGCCCTTCACAACAAAGGCAATCACCGATCGGTGCGATGGACTAAAATAATATTCTTTATCGGACAGTAGAGCCAACCGAGCCAACGATGATTGACCGTATTGATTGATAATAATCTCAGCAACTCTACGATCGGCTTTCGCGCTATTTTTGAGCAATACAGGACGCAATAACATGGCAATGGCATACAGTATTGTCAATGATCCAACCGCATAAATCGAATGCACAAACCAAGTTGCATAAACCGTTTCAGGGATTAGTCCTGTATTGTCTGCCGTAAAAAAGAGTTCAAATGTTTGAATAATCGCAGCTTTTATATCAAAATTATAATGTTGGATTAATTTTGCACCTTGATAAATTGAAAAATGGCCATCGAGAATATAAAAACCCGTGGAACCATACATTAATGTAAATAGTAGTGCTGCACCAAAATGGCGTATGCCTTGAGCAATAGAGGGCCGATCAGACCGAGCTGTAAACTCGTTACGCATTAGCAGTAATTGCGTCATCAAAACAATCGCTAAAATGCATTCTTCGTAATCCAATCCTTTAATGAGATGAGTGACGATCGAGACCGCACAAGTTCCCATGGTGATCCACCAAGCCATCCGTTTACGGCGTTTCAGATTTACCGCCATCATCAATAGCAAAAAGCCACACATTGCCGAGAAAATATGCGCCTCTGCCCGTATCTCAATCGGCATAAAGAAATCTAACCACTCCAAGCGCGTCGGGTCGCCTGGAAATACAGAAGACCACAAATTGACGAGGCCCATAGAACCCGTCAATAAGGCAACACTCCAAAGACCAATAGTACGATCGTGATGCATTTCTTTCCAGACTTGAACAAATGAACGAAGTTTACGATGAATAGAATTTTCAATAATCATGGGTTCACCAAAGATGTCAGATTTGGATCTCGAAATCGTTTGCCAACATACGCTAAAGAATCGTGTAGATGCTTATTCCAATAATTCCAGCCTGAATCTGCACCCACGATGCCATGTCCACCCGGAAACACATGGAATTCTGCCGAGATGCCTAGAGTGCGTAATTTCTCATAGAATTCTCTTGTCGCCTGTAAATACGTGTGATCGTTCTTCCCAGCATCCAGATAAACATGAATACGCGATCGTAAATGAGGTTTAATCCGATCGATCGCCGTTATGGGATTCTGAGCAGTTCCATTTGGGTCTTTAAAATAACCCGTATGACTAAAGAATACATTGAATCGATCTAGCCTACGCATCCCAATATTAGCAGCCCCCCAGCCCCCAGAGGATAGCCCACCTATTGCCCAATAGCGAGGATGACCCAGCACTTTATAGTTTGATTTAATTTCATTAACAAGATCATCTGAAATTAGGGAGGCAACTTTGCCGTTAGGACCGTCGTAGTATTGGGGATCCCAAAATGGACTACTGCCCCGAGAATCATTCCCATCTGGTGTCACAACAATAGATGGAGGCAACTTTTTTTCGCGGTAAAGACGATCCAGAACCATGGTCAAGGCCGCTCGTTTTTGGTAGTCGCGCTCATCCCCATGACCACCATGGAGCAGCACAATAACGGGATAGTGCGTTTTAGTCTTGGGATTATAACCAGGAGGTAGAACTATCCCATAGCGTCGTTCCCCGCCCATCGCTTTACTACTGAAGGTCCGAGTCTCAAATGCTAAATCCTTGACCACCTCCACCTCAGGCGCATCAAGTTGGGGAACTCCCGCCACGAAAACATACCAATAGGTAGCCGAACTAATCAGCATCAGAGCGGAAAGGCCCATTGTTAGAAAAAATTTGCGCTTATTATGGGATTTCGACTGAGGCGTTTTGCCCCTAGACCGCTTTGAGAATCGGCTAAATAGACGACAACTCAGGAACTTAATAGAAGCTAATTTAGACATGGAATTTAAAGATTAAGAACCGAAACTGGGAAGACTCATGCGATAGTCGATTTAGCCTAAATTCGATCGTCTGAATTCGATCACCAGAGGGACCATAGACATCGATCGATGTCTCATACTGTTTCTCCCTCTCTAACACTTAGACAATCAAAACCTATGCAACACAAGACTTCAACTTTACCTCCTGACGACTCTAAAAATTTTCCGATAAAGTCATCTTTTTTCAAATTTTCCTGGAAAAAAGCTTTAGTTTGCGTCATCGGCTTATCCCTTTTGGTTTCTGCCCCGCTCTATGCATTACAGGACTCTCATCCTGACAACCTATCGACTTTGCCCTGGTGGAACGCACAGATTAGTTGGCAAGCGGAACAAAACCGAAATCAGAATTACTCAGTTTGCCTCTTTGGCGATTCTATTTCATCTGGACTAGGGCAGACACTAGGCCAAAGCAACGTTAATTTTGGCACAGGCGGCCTCAGTACAGTGTCCTTAATAACCCAGCTAAAAACACTTAAATCGGCTCAGGTCGGATGTCAGTATTCGATCGTAGCGATCGGGACCAACGATGCAATGTACACCATTGAAGATGCAGAATTTGTGGAGAATCTACGAGAAGCATTGCGCTTAGTCAAATCTTTAGGATCGCAACAAATTATCCTCATCCCAGCTTTTTATTCCACCTTGAAAGCAAGTCTAAATCCGATGATGGCGGGTCCATTATCCCGAGTGGATGAAATTAATCGTCTGATTGATAAAGTCTCGACCGAAGAAGGTATTCCCACAGCATTTCAGGGATTGGAAGTACTCTATGAAAATAATAGCCTTCGATCGGATGTAACTTTTGATGGAGTGCATTTAAATGAAACAGGCAAAACCATCTATCGATCGTTTATAAAGCAGATGTTCCCCTAACTTAGGCATTCATATATCCGCCCAAACTTAGTATGGGTAGCCGATGTGTGTCATAGGAAAGACTGATGTTAGTATAAATAACAGGATTGTCGAGTTAGCGAGTTAAATCATGTTTCTTCCCATGTTCCATCCTTCGATGTTAATGCTCCTTCCCGGCATGGCGCTCGTGTGGTGGGCACAGCAGCGGGTTCAGAGTACCTATGATAAGTATTCCCAAATCGAATCTAGTATGGGAATGACGGGGGCGGAAGTTGCGGAAAGTATTCTAAAACGTATGGGGGTTAATCATGTCACGGTTGAACCTGTTGCTGGGGTACTGAGCGACCACTATGATCCGAGTGCAAAGGCTGTCCGGCTTTCGGAGGTTGTCTATGGATCTAGATCTTTGGCGGCGGCAGCGGTGGCAGCCCATGAGTGCGGGCATGTTTTGCAAGATGTGGAAGGGTATCAGGCGATGAATTTGCGATCGTCTTTGGTTCCGGCGGTTAATATTGGCGCTCAGTTTGGTCCGATGTTGATCTTGGGCGGTATGATGCTGGGGGGGTTAGGCAGCCTAAGTCTGTTGTTTATTTATATTGGATTGTTGCTGTTTGCCTCCAGCTTGGTGTTTCATTTAGTCACGCTTCCCGTGGAATTTGACGCTTCAGCGCGGGCATTAAGAATGATGGATGAATTTGGTATTCTTCAAGGTAAAGAAAACCAAGGTGCGCGGAAGGTGTTAAATGCCGCAGCCTTTACCTATGTTGCAACGGCATTGTATTCACTATTGCAAGTGATGCAATATGTGATTATGATTTTCTTCAGTAACGATCGACGGTAATTAAGTCTCAATGTAATTAAGTCTCAATTCATTCTAAACAAGCTCCAGCGATCGTATCCAATCATTCAGAATTGGGTTTACAATTTCTGGAGCTTCGTCTTGTGGACAATGCCCAAGTCCTGGTAATTCAATAAACGCTGTCACCATTGGATAATGGGCAAATTCACGACCAAGCTCGATCGGTTCCCAAGGATCTTCGGTTCCCCAAAGTACGATCGCAGGGCATTGTAATTGTGGGAATAAGTCTTCTGGCAATGGACCTTGTGAGTAGGCCGTGAATGCCAAAAAGACATCGGCTGCTTTTGGATCTTGAGCGGGTTCAAGCAAATAATTCACTAATTCATCGGTGACGGCTTCCGATCGTTTATACGCTTGTAACAATACTTTTTTCACGGTCTTAGGTTGAGCAATTTGACTAAAAAACCAATTGCCGATCGGTTTGTATTGCAGTACATTTTGTAATAGTGGTGCAAATTGTTTATAGAACGGTTGAGTGGCGCGTTTGCGATCGTGCAATAGTCGCAATGAACAATTCAATAAAGCTACGCCTTTGACCCATTCCGGCCCATCTACTGCCGCCTGCATCGCCGCAATACAGCCGATGGAATTGCCAATGAGTAATGCAGGTCCGCCGATAACGTCCCGACAAAAATCTAGTATTTGTTGTCCCCAAGTTTCAAACGTGTAGTTTACTTCGATGGCTGGTGTGGGTTTGTCAGATTTACCAAATCCAAGAAGATCTATTGCATACACTTGAGCATGGGCGGCGAGGTCGGGTAAGTTCTTTCGCCAGTGGAAGGTGCCTGCGCCAAACCCGTGAATCAAAATGACTGGAATCCCGTGGTCGCCTTGTTTCTGATATGCGATCGTAAATGCCCGACTATCCTTGTTGGGTTGCCATGTCCAAAATTGATGGGCGATCGGATGAGGTGTAGCAATCATGAATTCACCCAATCAAAACTAAAAACTATTACGAATTTATAGATTGTAACAGAATGTTTACTCAAATAATACTAACGTAAACTCTTCCAATACCGCGTTCCAACGATCGACACAAACCCGACATACCCGATCGCCTGCAATAAATATAGACTCTGAGTATAGCCAAATAAGGCTTTCAAAACCAAGCCTGGAAATTGCTTATCCGGAAGCCGATCGCTCAAATCCCACACCATTGGACCCAGCAAACAAGACCCATTCTCGCCCCAACAAAAACGATGCCATTGGGGATCAATCTGGTTGAGTAATCCCACACTCATCTCAGCTTTTCTAAATGCTGTCACGACCAATCCTGCCACAATCAAAAGCAAAACCGTCCCCATAATTTGAAAAAACAACCCTAAATTAATTCGTCGCCCGCCTTTAAAAATCAACAGTCCAATCGCCGTCGCCCCCGCCAATCCCGCGATCGCCCCCAGTGCCGGAACCCAACCTTGATTGATTTGTGCCCCCAAAAATAAAACCGTTTCAACCCCTTCCCGCAACACCGCAACAAACACCAAACCAAACACGCCCCACGAGGTATTCTCCGCCAATGCCACTTGCACCGATTCCTCTACGCCAGCCTTAAGCCCCTTGGCCTGTTGCGTCATCCAAATCAACATCCAACTCAAAAGACCGATCGCCACGATCGCAATTCCGCCCTGTAATGCCTGTTTCAGTGCCGGACCATAGATCCAACTCGACAACCCCAATTTTTGAAGTCCAAAATTAACGCCAATTCCCAAAAGCAAACTAACCCCAAGGCCGGCAAACACCCCCTGATAAACAGCACCATTCAAATGACTGGCATTTGCTTTACCGAGGCAAGCTAGGACAATACCTACCACCAGTGCAGCTTCAACCCCTTCACGTAGCGTAATCAGAAAAACAGGCAATGCCGCAGTGAAATCCATAGGATTGAGAATCAAATAATTGATATAAAGACGCTATCTATATCTTGACGCAAATTGCAAAAAATAACAGTCATCACAACAAGACAAAAAGACCAATTCCGACAAACAATCCCCCAATCAAAATCGACCAAACTTGATGTCCGCCTGACAGCACGCCCCCATTTGTCCGCGCCGCCTCCACATCCATCCAAATCGTTGCCCCCCGCCGCAGCCAACCTGAAATCATCACCTCTTGACCCACATACCGCGACAAGGTTGGATTCCCAAAAAACTCCCGCACCCCTAATCCGATCGGCCCTAAACTCGCCCCAACATGTAATTTAATCCGATCGCCCGATGCGACCTCAAGCCACAAATCCTGTCCCAACCAATTGCCTACACCCGATCGGCCTTGAAGCTTGCCTTGGAGCATCACCATATGCGGTTTGAGTGGTATCGCATTGGTTTGAGTTAATGAATGAATCAACGCTGCATTCTCAACATTCAACGCTTCCGAACCCGCCGCATTCAAATTAGAACGATCGCAGCGACTCATTGCGCTCGAAAGTTCTGGGAAAAAACGATTAAATCGCATCCAAGTTCCCATACCAAACCCAATCATCGGCAACCCTAAAAACAAACTATAGTCACTGCCCAACCACGCCAACTGTCGCTGCCCAATCCAATACAATATCCAACCCAATCCCCATGCCACCCATGCCAATCCATAGCCACTTATCGCCCAGACTAAAGGAGTAGCCCAAGTCCGAACCGACTGGCTAGGCAATCCTGTAAGTCTCTTTGTCCCAGAAGAAAGCGGCCTAGAAGAAAGCAACCCAGAAAAAAGAGGTATTAAATTCCAGTGAGACGCGATCGCTCCAAGGTTTATCAATCGGGTTTCTGTGGGCGGCTGAGATTGATTAATTGCCCACCAAGATTCGACAGAGCGTAATGGAACTGTGGCGGAGTCCGGCAAACTCACGGGCAGCAAATTCTCAAACCCTTCTAATATAAATGTCGCCAAAGATGGCTGAACAATCGCATCGGCTGTCAACGATCGCAATTGAAATAAGCTACTAGCAAGACCATTCGGATTGCCCGTCAAATTACAAACCGCCCGATCGTTCTCTTCTGAACGCGATCGGGATAACCCAAATCCCATCCAGCGCAAAAATGCAAAAACACCATAACTAATCGCCGCGATCGTTGCAAAAAACAATCCTGCAATTTTCCAAATCCAAGGCAACAGAAACAATGATTGGGGTTCCAGCGCTAACGTTAGAAAGCGATCGCCCAACTTAGAACATTCCCAATAAATGGTGTAAGGCAAAAGCGCCAATGTCGTTGTCGAAGCCAAAATTGCAGTTGTCCAATTGGCCAAATTATTCACTTCAATCGCATACAAAGTCGCAATCTCACCATCTTGAAAGCGCTCCAACAACGCACGACTCACCGCAATAGTTTGGTGCATTGGCAAAACGCCATAGCTCAAGACCAACGGTAAATCTGTCTCAATAATTTCTAAGTGAGGGAAGGTTATTTTTGCACCCTTGCATCCGCGCTGAAGCACTCGATAGGCTTCTGGGCTATATTGCGAAAGCTGACTCGTCGAAAGATTTTTCACCTTGCCCGATCGATTCAGTTGCCAGCGAATAATCCACGGACTCAAGGCAATCGCCCCGATCGCCAGCAATGTCAGCTCCACCCAAGGAATTTCTATTGCCATCGGCGGCTGCCACCCCAAAAACGGCAGCTTATTTCGTATCACTCCCAATGTCTGCGCACTCCATTGCAAGCCCCCAATCAACGCCGCCGGAATACCTATTAGCCCCGCGATCGTCAGCACTTGCATCAGGGGCAAGTTGAAACTTTTGGTTTCTTTTAATGGACTCCACTGGGTCGAACGATCGTAGGGTTGCGCCGGATCGAAGACAATATCAGGGACCCCGTTCGTTGCGCGATCGGCGGTGATAGCGAAGTTTGCCGAATCTGCCTGAAAATCCTCAGATCCAGCAAAAGCCCCGATCGCACCATCCGATTTCAGGCGACGACGGCGTTCCGGGCGCGGCGCATTTTCATCAAACGCCACAAATCCAGTGTCTTGGCTCACGGGTTGGTCCGTGTCTGTAGATGAAGACTCGTTCCTGTGAGTTGGCTCAGTCCCATCGATGACCTTCGGTCGGTCGGAAACCATCGCCACCAGTTGAGCCTTAGCCCAATCACTCACCTTAGAATTGCGAACGAGGCTGAGTGAGTGGGCAAGATCTCGGGCGATCGTCAAATTTCCAGCCCGTTGATGCAGCATCACGAGACCCATTTGAGCCTTCCAGCCGTCACTCGAATTCGCCATTCCCGCCTGCTCCAAAGCCGCCATGACTTGAGTGAGGTGCTGGAAAGCTGTGCTGTCGTCGCCTTGTCCAAGAGACTGTAGACCGTGTTGGAGCAGTTGGGAAATTTCCGACATAGCCTGAATACCTATCAATAACCCTGAAAGATTCGCATGTTCATTTTTAATTCATCCTTCTAGGATACCCAACTTCCCGCAGGTGGGTCGTCTCAAAATGCTAAGGTAATCAACAACCAGCGGGCCGAATTAACCAGCGTGATGAATTTTTTATGAGTCTTCAAGTCTACGGAATCCCAAATTGTGGCACCTGCAAAAAAGCGCTCACTTGGCTAACTGGCAATAATATTGACCACGAATTTGTCAATTCCCGCGAAATCCAAATTCCCAAGGAAACGATCGCGAGTTGGGTTGCATCTCTCGGGAACAAACCGATGCGCAATACTTCTGGGCAATCTTATCGATCGTTAAGTGAGGAAAAAGATCAGTGGGACGATGAGCAATGGGTGTCGGCCTTTACCCAAGACACCATGCTATTGAAGCGTCCACTTTTTGTGAAAGATGGTATTGCTGTTGCTGTTGGATTTCGGGATCCGGATGCAGTTCGGCAAGCGATTTTTAAATGAGTCGAGTTGTGGCTTTTCAGTTGGCGTAAATCGCGCCCGGAGCTAGCTACGCCATGCCCCATAGCTCAGGATTAACCTGAAACTGTACACTATTCATCTTGTTTTTCCCTGGTAACTCCTGGGCACTCATGATGAATTTTTCTTGTTTTAACCCTTCGATCGTCCGCCAAAAAATTTGATTGTTCCGAGAACTATTGCTGCCCAGTAAATCCAAACTATTAAACAATCCTTGCTTCGACAAAATCATATATTGCCCATCTGACAGCAACCCCCAAGCCACCCGACTGGCCAAATAAATTAACAATCGCATCCGATAATCATTTTTAGCATTGCCCCCTAGCCGCTGCGACAAATCTACGGTTTTAGGAAATAACACCCGACTCGTCGCGCCATCCCTCCGACAAATCAGTTCCACCGTGTAGCGCTCCGCCATCTCAAAGCTCATATCCGCTGCCCGGAACAAATCAAAGCCCGAAGCCGATCGTTCTGGGACAAAATCCACGATCTTCAACAGCGATCGCACCTCCACCTTCCGACTCGCACTTTCCCCCGCCATTTTCCCCAACATAATTGCTCTTGGGTAGACCAGCTCCACCCGATGAAGCGCCACTAGATCTTGATGCACCTGCGATCGGACCTTTGACGCAAATCCACCGTCTTTTGTCCGCGTGTAACCCAACGCCATTAACAAATCATCGGAATTCACCGTTACCTGCGCCGAGGCCGACGTGCCTTGCTGATAACAATACTGCTGGTAACAATATAAAAGAATCGCCAATTGCCGAGGATTGAGAAACGTCATCAGCGAGGTCAGCCACCGCCTTTGCGATCGTTCCTCTACCCCTGCCAATCCCTGCGTCAGACCTTTGTTAACACAAGCCGACCAGTCCATCTGTTCAAGCGCGATCGGCACCGTTTTAAGGGCGTCCGGTGAGAGACTTTCCACAGCAATCCGCCGCACGAGTCCCAACTCTCCGTCCCCATTCGACTCCACCCGCATCTCCAAAAAAGCACCCTCACCGTCTTCGCGTACCAGTGGTGCCCTTAAGTTGGGATTTCGCAGGGGGATGCCCGCACGAGACACCAGCCGTAGTAAATGGCCATCCACGGCAAAACTTCCAGATGAGCTATTAACAGCAGTCTTAGATAAAGGAATAGGTTGCGACACGGGAATAACGCTCTCGGGACGACGATGACTTAACCAGGAATAGAACCCACCACACTATATCTAGCGTAGTGACTCGTCAGTTTAGATAGCATACCCCGTATTTAGCCCATATGTAGATATATCGTCAGCGGAAATCCATAACGGCTGCGTCTGATTTTACCCGATCGACCTGTCCCTTTGCCGTCTAGTGATCCCTTAAATTTGGATCCAGAAAATGGCATCCTTCCGTAACGCCATCGTCTAAATTCAGTTCTGCACTGATCCCCACATTTGAGGGCTAACGATCGCCCAGTCTACCCAACGATCGCAAGAGAAATCCATCACACCCGCGTCTAAAAAAAACAGGTTTATCAACCATCCTATTTTGTCGTCTGTAACACCATCGTCTGAATAGATCCGTAACGCGATCGGATCACTCAGCCATAACGCCTGCGGATCAGTTTTTTGACCCTATTGAGATCTTGAAGGGGGAGTGTTAACTTATGGCCGTCGAGGTCTTCTACCACGGACTCACAAATTGCAAGCTACCACCTTGTGATTTCGACATAGTTTCGATCTTGGGACGGGTGACGTTGGGTCCCATCCCGCTTTGCTAAAAGTTTTAACCAAATTTTTCCAAAGCAAAACCCCTCTAGCTTCCCTACCACAGTTAGCTCAAGGGGTAATTGTTCAACCTTGTCATCCCAATTTGCGGTTGGGATATCTGTCCTTATGTCTGAAAATTGTATCAGAAGTTGCAGCCCTAGCACAGGGTCGCAACTGAATTCACATTTGAATTCGTTATCAATCAAACCATCACTTAGATCTCCATCCAAATCGTCAGTTTTACGATCGGCATTGAGTCGATCGATTTTGAGCAAACGGGTTGCAAAAGATCATGAACAGGAATGGTTGGATAGCGGCGTAGATGCACAGATCATTCATCTCAATGTCCAAACGCTAATCGACTCTGAAGTGGATGAACATTGCCGTGAGATGCGGTATCCCATTGCAGAACGATTGAATTGGAAAGTAACTCGATCGAATAATCGGGCACTGCGAGGGTGGTGGGTCAGCGGGATCGATCCGTTGGCAGGTTGGCAACAAATGCAATGGGGACGGTTTAAACCAGATGCCGCAACTCCAGTTATTACCCCGCTTACTGGAAAGTCGGCAAAGTATTTAAGCCCTAGTCTGGGTAAGGGTTCAAGCCGTTTAGTATTGCTTGATGTCCCGTCTTCTGTGTGGCAGCGCGTGGCCGATCGGTACCGAATTTCGATTAAACGCAGCGATACTCGAACAGGATTTTGGAGCTGGGTGCAGCGCCATGCGGTCCCGGTGGTTTTGACGGAGGGAGAAAAGAAGGCAGGATGCTTACTCACAGCGGGTTATGCGGCGATCGCATTGCCAGGAATATTTGGCGGGTATCGTAAAGAAAACAATCAATTGATTCCAGAATTAGCAGTTTTTACAGCAATTCCCCGTAATTTTTTGATTTGTTTTGATTATGAATCGCGGATTCATGTGGCTCAACAGGTTAATAATGCGATCGGGTGTTTGGGGAATTTGTTGTCCCGTCCAATTCAGAACAGTAATGATCAATCTAATCACTCCAATGTCAGACGATCGATCGTTAAGGTCATTGAATTGCCAGGTCCAGAGAAGGGGGTGGATGATTTTATTGTGGACCGTAGTGCAATAGAATTTGAAGCCGTTGTGAGGAACTCGACCCGCTTTGAACATTGGCAGCAGAGTCAAGCTTGGAACCTAACCTATGGCGCTTCCCAGGTTGTCAATCTTCCGTTTTTGACAGGTATGGATTACCCAAGTTCGGGATTAATTTGTATTAAAAGTGCTAAGGGAACCGGAAAAACAACGGCATTGCGATCGTTTTTAGCCCTGCCTCCACAAGTCGATCGTAAAGTGTTGGTAATTACCCATCGAATTCAATTGGGGCGAGCGATATGTCATGGATTAGGATTGCCTTGGGTGAGTCAAATCAAAGACAATGCAAGCTTAGCAATGTCTGGCTATGGATTGTGTGTGGATTCATTGTATGCAACATCCCAAGCGAATTTTATGCCTGAAGATTGGGCGAATTCAATTGTCATTTTGGATGAAGTGGAGCAAGTAATATGGCACGCTCTCAATAGTCCAACTTGTGCCAATGTCCGCGTTAAGATTCTGGCGACTCTAAAAGAATTGATTCAAACGGTATTGAATTCTGGCGGCGTAGTGATTGCTCAGGATGCGGATTTATCAAATATTAGTATTGAATATGTATTAAGTTTACTAGATGAACCTGTAGAGCCTTGGGTCTTACTGAATCAATGGCGTAGCGATCGGTTTATGCAGACCCAATTTTATGACACACCAAATCCAGCCTCTTTGATTTTGCAAATGGAGCGGGTCATTGAGACGGGTCCAATTTATGTTTGTTTAGATTCTCAAAAGGTACGAGGACGCTGGAGTTCGCGGAATTTAGAAACTTATTTTTCCGATCGATTTCCTGAAAAACGGATTCTACGGGTTGATAGTGAAACTGTGGTCGATCGAAATCATCCGGCTCATGGCATTGCTAGTAATATCAATGCTGTGATGCAGCAATATGACATTGTATTGGCGACTCCAACAATAGGGACGGGAGTTTCAATTGATATTGACAATCATTTTGTGGCGGTGTTTGCTATTTTTAATGGCGTGATGTCGGATACTGAATCCCGTCAAGCGTTGGCACGCGTACGATCGTCGGTGCCGCGTTATGTTTGGGCATCCAGTTATGGTTTAGGTAAGATTGGCAATGGTAGTTCTTATTATCGAGAATTAGTAACGTCCACCACAAAAGCTGTGCGGTACAACATGATGCTGTTGAGAGAAGTAGATTTTGATGTCGATCGAGGCACCGATCCAGTGACATTGCGCACTTGGTCAAAAATGGCATCTCGGGTGAATTTGTCTTTGAATCGCTATCGTATGGAAATGTATGGTGGACTAGAACGAGAGGGGCATACGATAACAACCGTGACGGATGATGTTTTGGAAATTCTGGGCGATGGCTATAGTTTGGAGGCTCAGTATGAGTTGCTGATGGGAATGCGAGAAGTCCCCAAATTTGAATATTTATACCGTCATCATGATGCTGAGAAAATTGAACAAATTTATAATACTATTGCCCAAGTGCGTGAAGAGAATAAGCAAGCGGAGGCTGAAGCTATTGCTGATTCTATTGAATACTGCCCAGATCAATCCGATTTATCTATGATGGATCAACGTCATAGTCAACGTAAACAGGAATTGAAATACAAGTATGTGGTGAATGTAACGCCAGATCTTCAAATTAAAGATTCGGAAGGTTGGTATCCTCAATTACGATTGCATTATTATTTGATTCATGATCCGCTTTTTGTTCGATTGCGCGATCGTAAGCTGTTGGATTCTATGTTGCATCAAGGCAATGGAATGTTGGCATTGCAGGATGTGAAATTGATCACAGCTCAAGTTGAAATGTTGCGGGCACTGGATTTGGTTGCGTTGTTTGATCCCGATCGGAGGACGCGAACGACGGATGAGGATATGCAAAGGTTGTGGGCTATGGTGTTGGCGCACCGTCAGGATATGCGAATTTTGTTTGGGATTAATGTGACTGATAAAACGGCTCCTATGACGGCGATTCAGTCAATTCTAGGGAAAATGAATTTGCGATTGGTTTGTGTGTCTCGCGATCGGAATTTGGTGAATGGTTGCCGAGGTGGATTGCGAGTGTATAAGTTTGTTGTTCCGGAAGACAATCGGTTTGATATTTTTAAACAATGGAAAAATCAGGATGTGTTGTGTTTAAAAGCGGCAACGTGATGTCTATTTTATGGTTTCTTAAATCCAACAATCTCAGAGACAGTATAGAGTGGTCTGCCTTTGACTTCTTCGTAAATGCGGCCAATATATTCACCGAGAATGCCAATACAGACTAATTGCACGGCCCCTAGAAAGAAAACGGC
>JAPLHZ010000066.1 GCA_026389365.1 Cyanobacteriota bacterium | reverse complement strand
GGAATGTGAATCTGATTCTCCATGAGGCCCCTCGCTTGCTGGCTAACATCTTGATTTTACAGCCAATCGATGAACGCTATATCTGGATGCCGACCACGGCAATTCTAGGAGAACCATTTTTGTCAAGCCTTTGAACCTCAACATCACCGTGACACCGGGCAATCCCGTTCGCGTAGCGTGTGCGAAGCACTTAGACCATAAGCCAGTGCGGGAGTTGTTGAACGGGTTGAGTGGACGGATTTTTTGCCCACCAAGGTTATGTCAGTAAGAAGCTGGCACAAGATCTTCTAGACCCTTTTGGGATTCACGTCTTTGCCAAGCTGCGACGGAACCAGAAGAATCAATTGATGCGATTAAATGACAAGTTGTTGTCGCGCAAACGTTCGATTATCGAAACCGTGATTGACCAATCGTAGCTTTGCTTCCCAAAGGGTAGAACATTTCCCAGATTGAGCATTCTCGCCATCGCAGCCCAACCAATTGCTTTATTAATATTCTCTGCGGACTGATTGCTTATTGCCATCAGCCGAAAAAGCCTGGATTGACGCTAGAGTGGGTTTTAGCTCCTACGGCTTAAACAGAACTGACGTTATTTAGACTCAGACTAACTGGACCGATCGATGATCGCCTTTCCCTTACGCCAGTATTGTTTGGAAGTACGATCGCCGTCACGGACCGATCGATACCAATAGGGACCATGGAGCTGATGCCCATCAGCACAACAACAGTTTGATTTACCGCATTTACGATATTCCGATCGCCAACCTGCTTCAGGAGTGGGTTGATCGTCCGAGTCTTTTAATTCCCGTTCTTGTATTTGCTCGCTGAGGTAAGCAACTAATTGCTTCAGATCTGATAACGAGAGCCGATCGGCTTGGACTGCAAGGCTATGGGGCGAAGGTTTACGCGGCATAATCTTCTCCTTTATCTTGTACTACAAAAGGAAAGAATGTGGCACAAGACAGTCTCTTTCTGAGAAGCTCGATCGCTGAAACTCGCTCTGTATAGACGATCGGCGTTTCTCCCGACCTGAGAAGTTTAGTTTCCCAATCTTGTCCTACACAAATCCCGTTCGTAGTACAAGATCGTCTTTTCCTGAGAAAGCCGATCGTTGAAACTCGCTTTATGTAGACGATTGGCGTAGTTCCCGATCTGAGAAGTTTAGCGCCCTTATCTTGTCCTACATAAATCCTATTTGTAGTACAAGACGGTCTCTTTCTTGGGTTTGAAGTGTTCATGCTGTCCTCCTACTCAGATCACCAGAGTCTTGTTCTGTTTGGTTTTGGGGATCCTGTATTGGTGTTTGAATGCTTTCTTCTTCCCAGATATAGGTGAATTCATATCCTTTAGGATCACCCCCATGTTCAAATGATTGATTTAAAGGAAGGGGTGATCCTGCGAAGCTTGCGCGGCCCTGTCGCCTTGTCCTTCTACGACTGAGGATGATTTGGATCTCGTCCCATTCCATTGCATCAACGCCGTAGATCCGCAGCTTCTCACCTTCGTGACCTTCTGCTCGGTTTGACCAGCAGCGCTGTTTGACGGGGATTCCAAGCTGTTCTAGAAGTTGATGGGCGATTTGGACTGTTGACATGGTGTCAGTAATAGTGAAATTCAAAACCGATTTGATTTCTTTGCGGTGATGTTTGGCGCAGTCGCCCAGTTCGGCTAAGTCGTATTTAGTCCACGATCGATCGCGATCGATAAAGGCATGAAGTCCCAAATACTCCCGCATCTTGTGTTGGAGGGTTGAAGTGTCAATATCCCAAGCACACAGCCCTTTACCCCAAGTAACTTGGCGTTCTAAACCTTTCAAATCTCGTTCTTGGCAAAGCCCTGTTTCTAATTGGTTTTCAAGGGCTAGTAGTTGTTGTCGCCTTCGTCCCTGTTGGTCTTTGAGGACAATTTCGGGGGTGAGTTCTTCTTCGGTGAGTCCATAGAAGTCGGCGAGGATTGTTTTTTCTAGGCTGAGTCGTTCTTGAGGTGATAAAGATTCTTGGTTTTCGAGGGTCACTCTTTCACTGATTGAGAGCATTGGAGCTTGCGCGATCGCCTTTGCTTCTGCTTCTTTCAATTCCCTGCGTATATTTTTTAGCTGTTCTTGAGCGACGGGATCGGTTTCTAGATCTAAAACTTTGACTTGATTGCCTTCGTAGCGGAGTCTGACTTTGAGGGCTGATCGTAAACTCTGCATCGATCGGTGCGTAGAAGCTGAAATCCTGGCCCAGAGGTTGAGATGTGGATCGCCCTGCCAATCGTAATTGGTTAAATTATCCTGAGCATCAGGGGTGAGATCGTTCCAAAGTAATTTAGAGATTGCTTGGGTTCGTTGTTGTAGTGCTGTTTTGATCACCAATGGATTGATGCTGTCAGAAACTCCGCCACGATCGATCCCACGTTGTGCACACCAAATGGTTCTAGGAATGGGTTGACGAACACGACCTAATCCTTGGGCCATGTCCGCATCGGGAATGATGCCGTAAAAAATACCAAACACCTGTTGGAAGTAATTGGATTCAATACTGACTCCAGTACAAAGACTGGGAGTTGCAATGATTACATCCCAAGTGGGATCATTGGCGAGGAACCGATCGGGATTAGTAATGAATCGCTGTTCTTCCTCACCGCCACTGGTTTCAGAGTTAATTAGAAAGATTTTAGCGCCGAGTTTTTCCAGTTGTTTTTTAAGCGTTAAACTAGCTGCCTTGGAGTCGGTGGTGACGAAGGTTCTTTGACCTGATTCGACGGCTTTATTGAGGAGGACGATCGTGGCGGAAGGATTGGTCGCTTCGACGAAATCAGTGGGATAACCTTTGACTTCGACATCATTTCGGATCAAATAGATTGGTTTTCGGACTTCGCGGAGTGAGGAAACGTAATCGAGGGTTGCATCATCCAAATCGGCGTCGGCCAGGATGATTAGTTTGGAAGTTTGAATAATTGCTTTAAGCCGATCGAGCAGTGCAGCCAGTTTCCCACCTTTGCGACAGGTGGAGCTGAGGAGTAAATGTCGGAAGACTTGGACGGCTTCGTCGATGACTAAAGTGCAGCCTTGAAACTTTTCAGGGTCGATCGCGAGTAATGCATCAACACAAAACCCAACGCGCAAGGTATAGCCATCTCCGGCGATGAATTCACCGTTTACTTTGTCGAGATCGTTTCGCCAGTGAATATTTAAACGTTGGCAAAGATTTCGACCGAGACAGACTCGGTGGGTGGCGAGGGCGACTTTCCCGTCTTCAGGGAGGTTGGCAGCGATGAATTTGGTTTTCCCGGTTCCCTTTGGTGAGGCGATCGCCCAAATCCCGTCTTGTGGGAGATGTTCGAGAGAAACGGTAGAAAGATCAGCAGCATGAACAATTTGAGCGGCATCGTAGGTGAGTTGTCGTCTAAGGAATTGTTCAATCTTCCATTCTTCGAGGGGGAGGGCACGATCGTAAGCCGTTTGAAATGCCTCAGCTCCACGATTGACGATTAGATCATCGCAACCTTTTCCGTCTGCGCCATTCCATTGAATGATGTGGACGATCGCGCCAGCTTTCGCTAATACCGCGCCAAATCGAGATAAAGCTCTGGCGACGGCTTGATTGGTTTCTATTGCGGCGTCTTGGTCAAAGGCGAGGTAAACAGGGCGACCGGGTTGGATGAGAGGAAGTAGGTCAGGGATTAAGTAAGGTGTGCAAGACTCGCCGAGGGCATCTTTGGTGCGGTAGCCACCGTTGACTCCGTAGAGGGCGATGCCGAGGTATCCCTGAGTTAGGAGTGATAAGCCTTTTTTGCCGCCTTCTGTGAGGACGATCGGGACTTCTGGACGAACTTTGAGCCAATCCCAGATGCTGGAGGTTGGGGGAACGAGGATTTGATAGCGCTTTTGGATGTGCGATCGAGTTTGAGAATCTAGGTTTGGGAAAAAGGCGCGGGAGCCGGAACCGACGGGAGTTTCGTATTTACGAGGCTTTCCCTTTTTAGGATCTGCGATCGGCTCTGAGAGTTTGGCTTGCCATGTAGAACCGTCTTCGTTTTGGAATAGGGCTGCTTGGAGGTTCGATCGGGCTTGTTGGCCGAAACGAGACATTCGCCAATTTAGCGCATGGTGGATCGGATAGATGACTTCGTTGCCTGGACTGACCTCTGTATCTGAAACAATCTCGATACTGGATCCAAATAAATCAGGGGCGATCGCGCTGCCTTGAACGAATTCTGTTGCGATCGTCGTTTGAAAGCGTGGTGCGGTGAATTCGTTTAAGGGGGCAGATTGCATAGTCGATTTGATCCAAGGTTGATTAGCCTTGTAATCCTATGCAATGCGGTAAACAGCCTTTTCTTGAGTAAACGGATCAAGATCATTAAAGATAATTAGGCTTGTTTACTAAATTTGAAAGACTTGCCTAGAAAGCGATAGGGACGATTTTAAAAATCTTTTGTCCCCTAGGTCCGGGGACTTTGTCTATTGGGGTCGGGCGATTTGCTAGGATCGGTCGGGATCAAATGCACCTTAGGGTCGGGCAAAAAACGTCCCCCAGGGTCGGGCTTAGCATCCCCTAGGGTCGGGCAAAAAACGTCCCCCAGGGTCGGGCTTAGCATCCCCTAGGGTCGGGTTAATATGTCCCCCTAGTTCGGGTATCTGTTTACTGCTGAAAGTCTTATAGAGTAAAGACTTTAGAGATTTAACTGATACTTGGTTGATCTGTTTACTGTTTACTAATGCTCAGAGTGATGTGTTTACTGTTTACTCGATGTTTACTGGATCTATCTACTAATTTGGTGTTTACTGTTTACTGCGATCGTATGGCTCATGATTCTGGAAGTGAATTACAGATCGAGCAGTGCTTGGATTTGGGTGGCGTCTTCGGGTTTGAGGCTTCGTTTTTCACGTTCGAGGAGGCTGACCCACATTTTGGTCCGTCCGAGTTGTTGTCCAAGTTCTTCCTGCGTCCAGCCTTTGGCTTCTCGGGCAGTTTTGATAATAGAACCGCTGACAGCAACGCTTGGCTTGCGGCGTGGCGTACTGCTGGTTCTGGTGGTGCTGGATTCTAGGTTTGTTTGTTTGCGGCGGTGGAGTTTGGCGATGCCGTCGGCGATTTCTTGGGGTGGATGGATGTAGAGGCGGCTGTTGGAGAGCATTTCCCAGAAGCCGCGCGGACGTTTTTGGCTACCGCGTCCGCCTTCTTTCCAGTCGGGCTGAATGTCGCTTGGGTAGGTATTGGCGTCAAATTCTATGACAAATCCTGCTTCCGATAGAATGCGTAAATCATTATCCCAAGTGCTGGCGAGTTCGCTACGGACGGTCCGATCGTGGTGAGCACATTCGACCCGATCGTGACCGTAGGCGACATCCATTAATGTGGTGGTGAGCATAATGTTGTGGGTACTGACGCGCATTTTGAATGACAGCCATGCGAGCATTCGGGCGGCTCCTTCGCTGTGCTGCCAAACGCGGGTAATGGTTTGTAGTAGAGTTTTCGATAAAACGCCGTATTGGTAAAAGGCATTGCCTTCCTCTGCACCGCGACGGTTGAGGAAGTACTTTGCCCACATTCCCGCTCGACAGCGAATGGTCAGTCCGGTACATTCGGCTTTGCCAAATAAATCATGCTGACCGTGATAGCCGATCGCAATTTCCCAAAGCCGACTTTTTTCAACGTAAAAACTTTCGATGTTGCCTTGTTTAGGCCAATGGAGGAAGGTGAGGATTTGGGCGGGTTGTTCGGAGATATGTTCGATTAATTTGAGTCGTTGTTCACGGGAGAGATCTTTGCGTTTATCTAAACCAAGGTAGGACGCAATTTGGCGATCGTCGATGACAAACTCTTCCTCCCAGGGGCGCTCCAAAGTAGTGACATGGGCAGCATAGATCAGGTGCATACAGGCGGCGCGAATATCAAAGGTTTCGATCACCGCCAAGGCTGCTTCCCCCGCGAGTGCTTCGGGATATTGTTCATCGGGTTCATCTGTCACCCAGAAAATCAGACTTCCTTTATCGTCTTTAAATTTGCTGGTATAAGATAGCTTTCCATCAGAGTCGGCTTCCCATTTCAGGTCAGTACGCTGGGTCAGAATATTGACACTTTCCCAGAGGAGCTTGCAGGTCGCAAAGTTATTAGTATTGAGATGGTTGAAGAGTTTGGGATTGCTTTTGGGGACGGTGAGGTTACTGGTAGATGCCAGTCCAGCTAAAGCTTCGAGGTCTTGAATGGTTTTGCTGGGCAAATCGTATTGATTAAGAACAATTTGAACGGCTTGTTCGACGTAAGTCTGTAAAACTGTTGAGAAATTAGATTTTAAGGTGTCAGAAGCATGATCAAATATATATTGATATAATGTTTCTAATCCCCGCTCGATTCCGATGTCTTCCAGTGTTGACGATCCTAGTTCTCGCTCCATTTCTCCAAATGCCATGCGAATGAGATCAAACCACATATAGGAGGCTGAGGATTCCCAAAAGTTCAAGGCATTGACGGCAGTTCCGACCTCCTTTTCTAGGATGCGCGATCGTTGATGACGGATGTCTTCAGGGATATTCAGCGTAACGGTGATGCCGTTGCGTTTGGTTGTTTTGATTTTGAGGTAGGGCGATCGAATTGCGCGAACTTCGAGTTCACCCCTTTTCAGAAGGCTTTCAACGGATTGGCGATAGGCTTCGATGCAGTGCTGAGACACTTTGATCGCCACGAGTTTCAGCAACGGAGATTGGGCAAGTTCGTCTTTGAACTTGGTTTCCCAATCTTGTGGAATTGCAGATAGTAAATGATGACGTTCAATGGTTGAGCTACTGACTTCAATCACTCCTGATATCTCCAACGAAAAAATGGTCACACGACATTAAAATCGTAGCCTTCTTCTGGAAATCTGATCCGAATTTGATCCCAGACTCGTGTCAGTGACGATCGGATATTATTTGAGCTTCTTCTTCTTTTGTTTGTAGGCTTCTAAGTCGAGATTTGAGGATCAACTACGTCTACATGGACGAGATGACTTATGAGCGATTTACGACAGCCTGCGAGCAGTTAGGCTGGGCCAATAAAAGCTTGGTACAGCAATGTATCCACGCTTTTTTTAAGAAGCATCAAGATTATAGCTATAGCCAGTGAAGTTAGGACGCAGCAAGAGCAAGAACGGAGTCTATAGCATCATGAAGATTAGGTGAATCCCTTAGGAGTTTACGGATACGAGATTTCAGCCAAGCCCAACAGTTTTCAATACGGTTA
This sequence comes from Cyanobacteriota bacterium, assembly GCA_026389365.1. Lineage (GTDB taxonomy): Bacteria > Cyanobacteriota > Cyanobacteriia > Leptolyngbyales > Leptolyngbyaceae > JAAFJU01. The sequence continues at coordinate 3 of JAPLHZ010000066.1, read as the reverse complement.
AGG
>JAPLHZ010000236.1 GCA_026389365.1 Cyanobacteriota bacterium | reverse complement strand
TCAAGCCGATCTGAAGTCTCGCATTATCTTGTTTATTGACTACTTCAACCGCACTATGGCTAAGCCTTTTAAATGGACTTATAAAGGTAAGGCTTTAGCCGTCTAAAGTTTGTTCCTTCACTTTAGCCGCCTTGTACTAGGATAATTTAGGATCCAAAATGGCATGGTTATGAACATTTTTCTAAAACAAAGCAAGAAACTGACAAAAATTATCGGGACTCCACAGTTACTAATATTCAGTATTCTCTTAGGAATTGCCCTAGGAATCCTAACCCCTAATTTTGCAAAATCCATTGATTTCATTGGTCGCATCTATGTGGACCTACTTAAACTTTGCGTCCTGCCGATTCTTTTTTCTGCAATTTGCATCAGTACAGCCCAGCTCATCAATATCCCAGATTCTCGGAAATTAATTCTGAAGTTAGTCATCGTCTTACTTTCCACCCAATTCCTTGCTGGGGCTGTAGCTCTCTCTGTCGGACTGATTTTCCAACCGGGTGCTGGAATTAATGAACAGACGCTGGCTTCTTTAGGTGGACAAATTAACCAGAGCGGAATCAACTATGAAGTTGCACTCAATAGCTCTCCTAAAATAGATACAGAAAATCCATTTTTAAATCTCCTTACCTCTACAGTTCCAAGCAATATTTTTGAATCCTTATCCGAAAACCGCAGTCTACAGGTCGTCTTTTTCTCCATTCTTTTTGGAGTCGCCTTAGGCTTAATAAAAACGTCCTCTACGAGCCGCATTCTCCTAGCTCTAGAAGAGGTCTACAGCTCATTTCGGATGATTATCAAGTGGTTTACGACCATTTTACCGATCGGTTTATTCAGTCTGATTGCAGCACAGATCGCTAAGACAGGTTTTGTGACGATCGTCCTCATGGGCAAATTTGTTATGGTTTCATCCATTACATTGATCCTCATCTATGTCCTGAATATCCTGATGCTCTGGGTACGATCGGGACAATCTTTAGTGACCGTGCTGAAGTCGAGTAAAGAGTATTCCATGATTACCATGGCAACCTCGAACTCCTCCGCCGGAATGCCTTCTGCTATTTATGGACTGACTGAAACGCTGAAATTTGATACCCAAATCGTCAATGCCGTATTGCCCATCAGTATCATTGCTTTCCGATATGGTGTCGTGACCTATTTCACCCTAGTCACGGTTTTTGCTGCACAGCTTTATAATGTAAATATTGGTGTGAATGAAGGACTCCTGATCATTGTGGGATCCATGTTTGCTGCCCTTGCCTCTTCGGGTTCAGCGGGAGTTGCTACTCTTCCGGCTCTGGAAATTGTCTTTAAACCGATCGCCCTGCCGCTAGATTCTGTGTTGGTCTTGCTCATAGCGATCGACCCGGTGTTGAATCCATTGCGGGCTACGACAAATATTAGTGCGGCAATGGTCGGGAGTTCGTTGATTGCGCCCCGTCGCGATCGGGATGATAATCCTCCGCTGACTCTGCGGAACCCTGGGATGGCTGATCCTTTGCCAGAAGCATAAAACCTACAAAATAAATCCGCCCTGTTCTGATGGAATGATCACTTCAGAATGGGACCGTTTTTTATGCAATTAAAGCGTTCAAATCCAGCCCTTCACCTCTGTATCCGTCAAAGGTCGCTCCAGCTTCACATACTCACTCTTCGCCGATCGCAGTAAATGCTTCATCTGTACTGCCTCCCCGTCATCCGCCGCAATAAAGGCAGCATTCAAAACAATATTACGAATATTTCCCCCAGCAATACTCAGTTTCGCTAACTTATTAAAATCCAACCCCTCAGTTGGAGCTTGAGTCGGAAACGATCGTCGCCAAATCTCAGCCCGTTGCACCGCATCCGGAAATGGAAACTGGACAATAAACCGAATCCGTCGCATAAACGCCTGATCGATCGAACCCTTTAAATTCGTGGTTAAAATGGCCAGTCCGCGATAGGTTTCCATCCGCTGCAACAGATAACTCACCTCCAGATTGGCATTGCGATCGTGACTATCTTTGACCTCACTGCGCTTCCCAAAGAGCGAATCCGCCTCATCAAATAGCAAAATCACACCGCCACCCTCTGCCGCATCAAAAATCCGTCGAAGATTCTTCTCAGTTTCCCCAATGTACTTACTCACCACTGCACTCAAATCAATCCGGTAAATATCCAGCTTTAACACCTGGGCGATCGCCTCTGCGGCAGTCGTTTTCCCGGTTCCACTGGCTCCCGAAAACAGCGCACTAATGCCCAATCCCCGCAGACTCTTCCCGGCAAATCCCCAATTTTCATAAACCTTCGATCGTTGTTTCACATGGGCAGTAATATCCCGCAACACTTGATGTTCCTTCTCCGGCAAAACCAGATCATTCCAATCCCCATAGGCATCAATGCGCTGGGCCAGCTCATCTAGTCGTGGGCGAGCTTGCTGCCGACAAATATTCCAAAGTTGTTCGGTCATAGGAATTTGATCCCGGTCCTTCGATCGCACCTGAAATGTCGCAGACTGAATCGCACCCGTACTCAAATTAAAATGGTCCACCAAACTATCAATTTGCTCTCGATCGAGGTGAGTCTGAATCGAATCTAAAGACGTTTGCCAGACTAATCGCTGTTCAGCGGGGGTCGGTGACGCAATCTCCATCGTGATGATCGGTCGCGATCGTTGGCGTTGGCGATCGGGATGGGTCAAAATCACTGGACATTGCAACTGTTCCACCAATCGCGCAATCAGTTGCGATCGAATTCCATCGGCACTATCCAAAAAATCACAGTCAATCCAGAAAATTCGGTTGGATAGCCTGTATTCCCGTTCACAGAGGAGTAGAAAAAGATTAAATTGGGTAGAATCCGTGTGGATCCTTTCGGCTGGAATTCGATAGAGATCCTGTCCTAATGCCTGCCCAATGAATTGAATAATCGATCGTTTAGTTGAACTATCGTCCCCTAACAATTGTAGCACCGGAAATTGGGGTAAAGCTATATCCTGCTCTGCGGCCTGAACCCATAGATCCACTGAGCGATCGGCAATACGCTGATGAGTTTCGACCAAGAATCTCACCTCAGTCTCGATCGGTTCGACAAATCCCACCAATCGCTGATCTAACTCCTCAATCCCAGTTAAATAATGCAGAATCCGCTCATCAATTCGCAAATGACTCGTTGTCAGTGCACTTCCCGGTCCAACATCCACCAATTGCCAACGGCGTAGCGGTGCTTGGGGTGTCAGCGCACTCCAGATGGGTTCAGCGAAAACGGCTAAGGCAAGGCTAAAGGTCGGATAGGGATGCTGTTGGTCTATTGCTCCACAAAGCTTAGATAAATCACTATCTAGCTCAATTCCCGCACATACCATCAAAATATCAAGCTCGAAAGAACTCAAGCTGAACCGATCGCACAGCGTCATGATGGCTGATGAGGTCGCATTCGGATCAAGGATTGTCGATTTTAATAAAGCAGTATGAGAGGGCTGAGCAGTTGGCTCTTCCAATTTCTCTAGATGTTGGCTCAATGCAGTTTTTACACGATCGATCGCAGCCGTCAAATCACGCGCATTCCTATCAGCCCAAGATTCGCCTACCAAGTCTTGGAGTGGTGCCATGACCATAAACTACACCTCAGTTGCTGCGATGAGTTCTTCTAGATACTGTTGGGCTTCGATCGGGGTCATCAATAGAAACGTCCCGTCTCGAAGGAGTTCATACTGGTCCCGGTGAAACCCATGTCCGCCAATTAATTTCAGGCTCACAGCAAGATTACCCAGCTCATTGAGCCGATTAATTTCATTGAATTTATGATTGGCTTCGCGCTCTTCGACGGCTTCTGCTTCATAGAAATCTTCAATAGACTCACTCCTAAAAGCGTCAGGAACGGGAGGGGTAACAGCAGAATTCAGGTCATCATTCATAACTTTTATCTTCCTATTCAATCAAAATTTTGGGTGAATGGTACCAATTAAAGGTCGGACTATCGGGTTGGGAATCAACCTCCAGTAGACTATCAGCACCATCAATTTGTAAACGGACCAGATATTCGCCCGCATGAATATCCTGTACTTCGATCGTGAGTCGATCGGTATCGTCTTGGCGGGGAGGAACCGAAAAGACGTATATCTTAGGGTTATCCACGGACCATTCATTGAGCAGTAGTCGTACCCGTTGCTCGGCCCCCACCTGTAAATTTACTAGGATCGATAGTTCTGCCAATCTCAAATCATCTTCGTGCCCCGATTGCTGAATCACCTGAATGGTTTTCAGACGGGGACGCAGGACAAAGGGTAAGACATTGGATTCGGCTTGTCGTTGCCGATCGCCATCTTGAACCCGATGAATGATTTGCAAGTCTTGCACTCCCGCACGCAGCAAAGTTGGGGTGATTAAACTGAGGGACAACGCAATTTCTGTGTTACTCATCTCCATACTATCGGGGATGGGAATTTCTGCGGACCCTAGACGAACAAACGTCTGGGTTGCCTTCAGTTGTTTCCCGCGAATTAGAATAGTGCTATCACTGAGGATGGGGGCAAGAGATCCAACTCGATTGATAATCTGTTCAACGATCGGATAACTGGCAAAGGGAAGAATTCCTCTGAAGGAGCGATCGCGCACAGGAAGCCCCCGTTTCCCGAGGTCTTCGCCATCGATCATCACTGCAGTCACCTTGTAGGCCATCGAGAGAAGATAAGGCGCTTGGAAAAAGACGGACCATACTTTCGATAAGTCTTCAACGGTCATGTCTACAGGTGAGATGACTAATTGTTGAATCTGATTTGCTAGGTCCGAAATTTCTAGAAATGTAAAACTAGAGTCGGCGATCGTATCTTGAATCATTTCCGGCGTCAGGGTTGTTCGATCGCTAAAGGTCCGAACTACACTACCTAATAGACGATGGGGTTCTAACTCCGTATCATTGCCATAGAAACTCAGCATATAGTAAAGCTCTAGGGGCGTTTGACGACGACTACCATTACTTTTCAGACGACTAGCCGCCATATCGGGACTAATCCCAGGATTACGGGAAACATGATAAAGAAATAAATTCACGCCTAACTCAGGAGTTCCCGAACCAATCATTCCAGGTTTCACCGCAGTTACCCTCACCCCATCCACATCGCGCTGGACCGAGGCTTGGAGTATGCGCTGAAGCGTTGCTGTAACCGTAGCGATCGCCAGATAATTGCTCATTGCTTAAAGTATCAATTTAGTTATTCTCAGTTGTACATTTCCATATTCGGCTTCGTTCAATTCGAGTGATCATCGGCTCCCTATCAAGCTAATAACTCGATATTCTAGGAGCATAATTCTGAAGCTAGTGTTGCAGAGAACTGCCTAGACTGTACTAAAGTTTCAGATACGTTAGAACTCAAACAAGCGTAACAGAAGTTTCACCAATTCTTAGCTCCGTGCAAATACATTATCAATAAATCTAGACTTACTGAGTAATTTGTAATTCATGAAAATTTAAGTGAATTCACTGATTTCAGAACATCGTCTTGAATCGTAAAGTACAATACAAAAGGTAATTTATAGAGTTTCTGTAATCACTGAAATAATATTTTATCCGATGCACATTTTTTTGTAACGCCGCACAAGCTTTGCAATGGAGTGACACCTTTTTCATACTTTAGTCCTAGGCATCTCTAGCTTTTAAGTCTTTTGGCATCTATATCTTTAACCCTTGGAGGAGGTTTGCCACCCTCCTTTATGTCGGTGATCGCTGATTTTACTCTTTCATTATCCATTCAGGCCAGTGCTTAGAAGACAAACTTGCTCTCACAGCTTCTTAATTATAAGTTTTTTAGAAGTCCAGAGAATTAATTCGTTTTTATGGCTAATATCTGAATAACTAACCTTAAATTTCCTAAAGGGAACACACAATATGGCATTAGATTACTTTGCTCCGGGCGTATATGTAGAGGAAGTTGATCGTGGTAGTCGTCCGATGGACGGCATCAGCATGAGCGTGGCTGGGTTCGTCGGATTTACTGAAGATGTCCGAGGTGATGCAGAACTCTTCAAGCCAATTATGGTTACCAATTGGAAACAATACCTAGAATGCTTCGGTAAACCTGGTTCCGATGGTTTTACAAGCTTTGGTGCATACCTACCGTTTACTGTTCAAGGGTGGTTCTTGAATGGTGGCGGTCGTTGCTGGGTCGTTAGTATCGGTACTAAGCTGCCAGGATCGCAACAGCTTTCTCCTGAAGAGTACAGTAGTAAGCTTCTGACCTCTTCGGGTAAGCCTTCTCTGAGCGCTAATCTGAAGCTGCCCGAGGCAACGGGCGCTATTCCAGCATTACCTGCAAGTGGGTCTCGTCTCGCAATTTCCATTCTTGAAAGTGAGCCTAAGCCTTTGGCGGAAGATGCACCGGAAGATGCGCAACCAACACTAAATACTGGGGAATATTTCACGCTAATTGTGCGTGATGGTGATGAAATATTAGAACGTTACGATCACTTGAGCATGAACCCTCAAGCACAGACAGAGATTGCCGATTACGTCGTTGAGGTTCTGGAAGCTTCTGAGTATGTGGCGATCGCTGATATTTCCCAAAGCGGCCAACCACTCTCTCGCCGTCCTTCCAACGGCAGCTATGAAGTTGCTCCACCCCCTTATATTGCGTCTACCGAGAACGCAATGCGGGATCTGCAAGGACAACGGGATGAACGCACGGGTGTCCAGGGAATCTTTGAAGTTGATGAAGTCTCGATGATTGCTTGTCCCGATTTAATGCTTTGTTATCAAGAAGGCATTATGGGACTAGATCAGGTGCATGGGGTCATGGAAATGATGCTTAGCATGTGCGAGAATTCCTTCCCTGGTCCGGCTTATCGGATGGCCGTCTTGGATGCGCCGCCTGTCAAACCAGGTAAGAATGAGAATAGAGCGGTTTCCCCTGAATTGCAAAAGCCCCAAGATGTCGCGACTTGGTTGAGCATGTTCAATCGTCGATCGATGTTTGGAGCATTATATTATCCTTGGATTCAAGTTGCGAATCCCCGTAATGGTGGTAGACCCATTTTGATTCCCCCTAGTGGTCACATGATGGGAATGTGGTGCCGGACTGACCAAGAACGCGGTATTTTCAAGGCACCTGCAAATGATACGCCTCGTGGTGTGATTGGTTTGGGCTATGAGACCAATATGCGTGAACAGGAATTGCTGAATCCCTTGGGGATTAACTGTATCCGGAACTTTGCTAACTACAATCGTGGGTTTAAAGTTTGGGGTGCTCGTACTTTAGTGGAACCAGATAATGTCCAATGGCGTTACATCAGTGTCCGCCGCTTAATGAGCTACATTGAGAAATCGATCGAAATCGGGACCCAATGGGTAGTCTTTGAACCGAATGATCAAGATTTGTGGGCACGAGTTACTCGCACAGTGAGTAATTTCTTGGAGCGTCTCTGGCGTGAAGGTGCCTTGTTTGGTGGTTCTCCTGGAGAATCATTCTTTGTGAAATGTGATGCTTCCCTCAACACACCAGAAACGATGATGCTGGGTCGTCTGTACATTGAAATTGGTGTCTGCCCGGTACGTCCTGCGGAATTTGTGATCTTCCGGATTAGTCAGTGGGATCCTAGTCAGCAGTAGTCTTTAAATTTCGATCGAATGTATGATCACGGAGAGATTTAACTTGAAATTTAAGTGATTTCTCTGTGATCTTCTTTCGATCGAAATAGCAACTCCATTACATAGAGTGAACGTGAAATCATGGCAATTTTAACCGTTGAAAATTTTGAGCTAGTTTTGGATAAATTTGGTGACCCTTTACTCTTTAAGAATGTAGATGTCCCAGCATATAAGACTGATATTCAAGGTGGAGATGCCTTAATGTCTGGCAAGAAAGGTGCTGTTCGCCAAACCATTACGAAAAAGCGGGAATCAGCAGTAAAAATTACTGTTAAAACCTTAGCAAGTGGTGATTCAAAAAGTACCAGTGCTGTTATGAGAACCTGGCTACAGGAATGTATGCCTAAGTCTGAGAATGGTAAAGGTTTCCCAACTTCTGCCAGAACTACAGGCTCCATCAATACCTATGACAGTGCTGGTGAGAAGTTGGATTCCTGGAAATTGTCTGGGGTTTGGATCTGTAAGTACGACATCGGACAGTTGACTGTTGGTGGTGGATTGTTAGAAGAGACATTCACCTTGCAAGTTGACCAATTTGACCCGGCTTAGCTTTAATGTAGCTTCGTGATTCTTTATCGCAATTTTCAGCTAATACCCACCTCTATTTCTTTATTCTGGAAGTCATGCCTGAATACCTCTCTAGTGATAGTTTTTCCGTAGAACTTGATGACATCAAAAATCTAATCATCAAAGAAGCGAGCGGAATGATGGTCGATATTTCTCCGTCTGATGCAGAAAATTCCATCGGTTCTGGACCAAAAGGAAAAGCACTCGTCCTTAGTACTCCCAGCCAGCCTAAGTACGGTTCTGTTAAATTAGTTCTAATACCGGGATCCCACCAACAAGGCGATGATGATAAGCTTTGGAAATGGTATGCCGATTGTTCATCGAAGTCTAACTTAGGGGAGGCCTCCAAAGCACGAGATTTACGGAAGTCCATGGCAATCAATGTCTACTACTCAGGGACAGATGCAAAAGTTGGAATCATGTATGAATTCCAAGGTGTTTTACCGAGTAGCCTTGATGTTCCTGCGCGTGATGCCGGGAGCAGTAGCTTAGAAACTTGGACCTTGGAACTTCAATATGAACGAATGAAGTTTTCTTTGAAAGATCCTTAATTTGCAAAATCGATAGATGGGATTCAGGAATGAGTCTCATCTATTCTAGATAGTGCCCCATAGTCGATTTTCGCTAGATCCACTTTAGTTGTTTAAATTCCCATGTCAGATTTTCCTGAAATCCTGACTACAAGCCGCTTCTATTTAGAACTCAAATTAGAAGGTAGTAACGATTCGATCGATGGCTACTTCATGGAGTGTAGTGGCTTTAAGTCTAGTCAAGCTGTAATTGAAGTTTCCCATGTTACACCGCAGAAGTGGGGAAGTGGTGGAGCGGGGATGGGGCGAATTGTTTCGACCAAGATCCCCGGCAACCAAACCCATACCAATTTGATATTACGACGGGGATTGACTTGTTCGATGACCCTTTGGGACTGGCTTCAATCTGTCCAAGAGGGTAACTGGGCAAAGCAAAGAAGAAATGGCTCTCTAGTGATTTATAATCAAGCATCAGAAGAGCAATTTCGGTTTGAATTTGAAGGGGCTTGGCCTGTGGGCTATATGATTTCGGATGTTGCGGCATCTAAGGGGGATTTAGAAGTAGAGGAAATGGAAGTCGCTGTAGAGGAACTCAAGCGAATTAAGGTGGCAGAATAATGCAAACAGATTTTGAATTTGAGTTACCTAAAGGCTATCTCGATGGCGAAGGAAATATTCATCGGAAGGGGATCATGCGTCTTTCCCGTGCGATCGATGAAATTATTCCGCTTCGTGATCCAAGAGTAAAGTCAAATCCTGCCTACGCAACAGTGATCATTTTAGCTAGAGTGATTACTCGTTTAGGTGCTCTAGAGGAAGTTACACCAGCAATTATTGAAGAAATCTTTGCCTGTGATTTGAATCACCTACAAAATTTCTATCGTCAAATCAATGAACTGTCATTTGATCAAGATTAAGTTTAAAGCTTAATCAAATTAGGCTTTGATTAGTTACGATTGCATTAACTTATACTAAGTTATACATTGGTGAATAAAATGTTAACAACGACATTTGATTTTATACTACCTCGTGGTTTATTAGATTCAGCGGGAAATTTACACCGCCGAGGAAATATGCGTTTAGCTACGGCTAAGGATGAAGTCATTGTACAGAAAAATAAAGCGGCACAAGACAATGAAGTCTCTGCGGCTATTGTGATGTTGTCTCAGGTCATAATACGGCTCGGAGATCTCGTTCAGGTCAGTCCTGAATTACTTGAGAATTTATTCTCTCGAGATTTGGCTTACCTTAGAGAGTTCTACAATCGTGTTAATCAGCAAGGCAATGCCCAAATTGATACCCAATGCCCAAATTGTAATCATGGGTTTTCTACAGAGTTTGTCATGGCGGGGGAGTAATTGGCTACCCCGCAGAACAACTTTATGGGGAGGTAGCCTGCATTGCATCTAGATTTCACTGGTCACTGGAAGATATTCTGAATTTAGAGCATCACGATCGTCGTCGTTGGGTTATGGAAATCGGGAAACTTGATATTTAATTTTGAGTCCATAGAATCTAATTAGGAAAATATCTATGATTCGACCTTCGTCTGATTTACAAGCTAAGAATCCATCGAGAGAGATTTCCAAGCTCACTCAAATCATTCTCAACGACCCATTGCTTTTACGACGGTTAAACGATCGAGTTCGAGAAATTTTTCTAGATGACATTCGACAGCTTCGCGATCGGCACTATGGAGGGAAATTATAATGGCTGATAGTAATGTACGAAATGCCGGGTTAAATTACGTCACAGCAAACCGTTTTTATGTGGAAATTGAAAGTACCATAACAGCTTGTTTTACAGAATGCTCCGGGTTGGGTATACAAATTAAGTATGATAAATTATTGGAAGGTGGTGTCAATGAGCAGCAGCGAATTTTATTAGGTGCTGTTGAATTTAATGAAGTGACTCTTAAACGAGGATTGAGTGATGATTTAGTATTTTGGAATTGGATTAGTGAAAAACTGCTCCAACGCAATGAAATGACGCAAATCAAACAGTCTCGTCGTAATATCAATATTCTTACGTTTAATCAAGCGGGAGAATGTATGCAATGTTGGAGGTTGATTGGAGCAGTTCCAGTGAGTTGGAAAGCACCTTCTTTGGCGGCTGATTCAGGTAGTGTGGCGATCGAGGAGTTAACCTTGATTTATGAAGGTTTACAAGTCACCTCGAAAGCAAAAGGGGGGGGGGCTTTGTCTGTCCAACGCGATACTTCTGGTTATTTCTCAAGTAATTAAATCATGACGGATTCGAGTACTTCCCAGTCCAATCCTAGTTTTTTGCCAGAAGCTGAATCCTCAGCTATTCCTCTGGGTCTTCATAACCCATTGCTTACTCCTGATGCCCTGGGTCAGGGACAATCCTCCGCGAGTTTGATTCCTTTAGGAAGCCGTAGAATTACAGTTCTTGATCCTTCATTTTTTCAAAGAAAGCCGATTCTACAAGAAGGTTCTGAGTTGTATGATTCAGACTTTTTTTCAGTGGATACAATAAACTCTGGTAATGCTCCTGAATCTCTTATATCCTCTTCTTATTCTTCAAAAATCCAGCGATCGTCGTTACCTAAAATACAATCTCAGGAATCATTATCTTTAATTTCTAATTTGGATCGAAATTCGTTATCATCAAAATTTTCCATAGATTCCAGTAATTTAATTTTAGATTCAACTAGTTTGTCTAATATTGACTCTTCAGAATTTCAATCATCATTACCTACTAATAATGTACAGCTAAAGAGAGAAGAAGAATCAACTCAGCTTCCATATACAGCGCAAAGGAAGTCAGATCTCTCAACCCATTCTTCCAACAATGTTCTAGATATTACATCACTGGATCAGGATTTAAGTCATTCTGTAGAGGGGGCCGAGATTAAACCTGATCTTAAAATTTCTGATCAACCCCTCCAGAGATCCTCAATCAAAGAAGTTTCGGACTCTACTCAAAACACTATAAGATCTGAATCTGTCATCCAATCTAATAAGTCTGATATAGAAGATTCGCGTATTTCTTTTCCTGTATCCGTAGAACAAGTAGGATTACTTCCATCTTCGTCCACTATAAATTTACAGTTCCAACTAGAGGTAGAAGAATTAGTTCAAACTCCCATTGCGGTCGAACCTACCTATCAGTCTATCGAGCAGGAAATTCAGAGATTGTCAGCCCTTGAAGACTCGATTTCTGTTCAATTACAGAGTAATTTATCACAACCTGAGCAGCAATCAGCCAACTCTAATAGAGCAATCGATCGAGAACCTATTCAAATTCAACGTTCAAATTCAACGAAATCTTTAACACAAGGTTCATCATTTGATTTACTATCAACCATAGATATACAATCCAAATTAGAATCAGAATTAGAATCAGAAGAATTCAATCAATCTCCCAGTTTAATTCAGAAATATCAAAAAATCGTTACGTCTTCTCAGGCAAATCTAGGTGAAGCGATTACGATCGAACCGACCACTCACAAGACTAGGCAGGAGATTCAGAGGTTTTCAGCTATTGAAGACTCGATTTCTGTTCAAATACAGAGTGATTCATCTCAACTTGAAAACAAATCATTAGATTCTGCTGTAGAACTCGATCAACAATTTACTCAAATTCAACGCTCGACTCCCTCAGAATCTACAAACCAAGATTTACTAATTCAATTACCATCAAATATAGATACAGAATCCAAATTAGAATCACAAGAACTCAGCCAAACTTCCAACTTAATCCAGAAAAATCAAGAAGCCAAAACGTCTTCTCAGACAGATTCAAGCATAGTGATCGCGATCGAACCAATTCATAACACTTCTAATCAGGAGATTCAGCGATTTTCAATAATTGAAGACTCTAGTTCTGCACAGGCACAAATTGATTTAATTTAGAGGAAGCGATCGAACCAGCCAATCAGACCATCGAACAACGGATTCAGCGCTTATCAGTACCTGAAGATTCTAGTATTGTTCAAAGACAAATCGATTCATTTCAGCCTGAACAACAATCACTAGATTCTAGTATAGAAATCGATCGACAATCTATTCGTTCGATCAACCTTCCAGCTTAATTCAGAGATATCCAGAAGCAGTTACATCTTCTCAGACGAATTTAGAGGAAGCGATCGAACCAATCCATAACACTTCTAATCAGGAGATTCAGCGATTTTCAATAATTGAAGATTCTAGTCCTGATCCGGCACAAATTGATTCATCTCACCTTGAACACTCATCAGTCAATTCTCCTATGGAAATTGAGCGAGAATTTACTCAAACTCAACGATCGAACTCCTTTGAATCTACAAGTCAAGATCTATCAATTCAGCCACCATCAAATATAGATATACAATCCAAATTAGAATCAGAATCTTTCGATCAAAATTCCAGCTTAATTCAGAGATATCAAGAAATTCCTCCATCTTCTCAGTCAAATTCTAGTGAAGCGATCGAACCAGCCAATCAGACCATCGAACAACGGATTCAGCGCTTATCAGTACCTGAAGATTCTGAAGATTCTAGTATTGTTCAAAGACAAATCGATTCATTTCAGCCTGAACAACAATCACTAGATTCTAGTATAGAAATCGATCAACAATCCATTCAAATTCAACCTACTCCAATTAAACCTTCAAATCCTCCAGAATCTTTAACACAAGATTTATCAATTCAATCAGCCTCAACTTTAGATGTACCATTCAAACTAGAATCAGAATCTTTCGATCAACCTTCCAGCTTAATTCAGAGATATCCAGAAGCAGTTACATCTTCTCAGACAAATTTAGAGGAAGCGATCGAACCAGCCAATCAGACCATCGAACGACAGATTCAGATAGTGTCAGTACCTGAAGACTCTAATGTTGTTCAAAGACAAGTCGATTCATTTCAGCCTGAACAACAATCACTAGGTTCTAGTATAGAAATCGATCGACAATCCATTCAAATTCAACCTACTCCAATTCAACCTTCAAATTCTCCAGAATCTTTAACACAAGATTCATCAATTCAATCAGCCTCAACTGTAGATATACCATTCAAACTAGAATCAGAATCTTTCGATCAACCTTCCAGCTTAATTCAGAGATATCCAGAAGCAGTTACATCTT
>JAPLHZ010000276.1 GCA_026389365.1 Cyanobacteriota bacterium | reverse complement strand
TTTTTCTTTAGCCCATCCATTTCGATTGCTTGCATTACCTTTTGCCGTAAATCGGAACTATATGGTTTTGGCATTGTTATTGCTCAGACAATTCGCTTTCTTTCTATCTTATGTCCTAACCTAGCTGGCTATAGCTATAATTAACGAACATGATTGAGACTCTCTGAGTTCTTGAAGAAGAAATCAGTGAATAGACTAATCACGGTGCGATCGCGAATCTTGATATTTGCACTTAGAGACATTCCAGACTGCAAGCGGATCTCCCGACCATTTATGCTCAGCGTCTGCTTTTCAAGTTTGATCTTGGCAGGAAATCGATAGCTAGGATTCATCTGATCGGGCGGCACTACATCAGAACCAATCCAGATTAGCGTCCCTTTTACATCACCAAATTCACTAAAAGGGAAAGAATCTAAACGTACATCAACAGCCATGTTCTCTTTAACAAAGCCGATGTCTTGGTTGTTAATGAAGATTTTGGCAACCAATTGATCGTCTGGGACTATTTTGAGAACAGTTTCCGATGTATTAGTATTTGCAACATAGCCCAGCCCTGCTTTCAACTCAAAAATAGTCCCTGCAACTGGAGCGCGAAGCTCTTGATATTTAACCGTGACTTCCGCCTGACTAATTTGACCTTCAATTTCAGCGAGACGCTTAGTGTTATCCACTAGCGCCTTAGTAAATTGACTATCGATCTCCGCAATCTTTTTAGTATTGTCAGCAATTTGCACAGTTAACTCCTTACGAGTGGAGCCAAAAGTATTATCTAGTCGCGATTTCCCCTCTGCGATCGCAGCTTTGAGACGCATTTCTTCTTGCGCGAGTTGACGAACTTCTGATTCAGTAGTTAAAACTTCATCTTTTTGCTTAAGATATTGAGTCCTAGAAATTCCACCCTGATCGGCAACATCTTTAATATCATTAAGAATCTTACGACTAATAGCTAAAGACTCTTGACGACCTGCTCGTCTAACTTGAGCTTGGTTCAGTTGTTCGATGGTCTGCACAATATTTGCTTCAGCAGCTTGCGATCGTGAACCTAGTTCAGCTTGATGTGCTTCAAGACGATCCTGCTGATCGCTTGATAGATTTGCATCACCTCCATTCAACTGCATCCGATAAAGTTGAGACTCTGAAGTGAGAGCTTCGCGGCTTCGAGCAAGTGCTAATAATTCCGTAGGAACAGCCACAGCTTTTTTAGTTGTGATGGGTAGGGGAGTTCCATTCAGTACTGCTTGATAAAACTGATCTTCTTCTTGGAGATTTTGGCGAAGTTTTTTCAAAGAATCTAATTGTGCTTTAGCGGCAGTAGAATCGATTTTTAGTATTACCTGTCCAGCTTCGACACGTTCGCCATCTTTGACCAAAATTTCTTTTAGCACGCCATTAGCAGGTGCTCTTACTTCTTTGATTGCGCCCTGAGGCTCTAACTTGCCTTGGGCTGGAATAGATTCTTCGATCCGAGCTACTGATGCCCAAATCAATCCAAATGAGACAGAACCGATCAATGTCCACAGAATTGCCTGTGTCCATTTCGGCGATTGACGTAATACAAGAGGCTGATCAAACTCCTGAGGTTGCGACTCAACCGACTGTATATCAGTATTTGCCGAGGTTTCAGGGATATCCATTGCTGTTTTCTGATTCCCATTGAGATCAACAGATTGCACTTTTTGCGGATCTGGAATCGATTTGTTATTGAAAGCTTTTACATTAACATCAGTCATATTAATTTACCTTAATCTAAACTTTATCTGAAAGAATATTCATTAAATATGTTTGGTACTTTGCACCGCACATATTGAAAATCATGATTCGCCTGCCGCCTCCTGTTGGCGATAGAGTGTGTAATAACGCTCACGCATTGCCATTAGATCTGGGTGTGTTCCTTGCTCAGCAACTCGTCCACTATCCATCACCAAGATTAGGTCAGCACTATGAATTGTAGCTAGACGATGGGTGATGAAAAAGACAGTACGTCCGCGAAACTCCTCAGCAAGATTTAGACAGACTTGACGCTCAGTGTTGTAATCTAAAGCGCTCGTCGCTTCATCTAAAATCAGTAATTGTGGCTTTTGCAAAACAGTCCGTGCGATCGCAATCCTTTGCCTCTGTCCACCAGAAAGCGCAGCACCGCGCTCCCCAACTCGTGACTCATAACCTTGAGGCAATTGCATAATGAAATCATGGGCGCAAGCAGCCCGTGCAGCCTCAATAATTTCTTCGGGAGTAGCATCAGGATTAGTAAGCGCAATATTTTCCTGAACCGTACCGTCAAATAGTAGGGTGTCTTGCAGTACTACACCAATTTGACGACGCAAAGAATAAAGCTCCACTTTGCTAACATCGTACTCATCAATCAGAATACGTCCTGACTCTGGATCGTAAAGTCGAGATAGGAGCTTCGTGAGAGTACTCTTACCTGCG
Source organism: Cyanobacteriota bacterium (assembly GCA_026389365.1). GTDB lineage: Bacteria > Cyanobacteriota > Cyanobacteriia > Leptolyngbyales > Leptolyngbyaceae > JAAFJU01. Next base: position 2,512 of record JAPLHZ010000276.1, on the reverse strand, counting down.
CCACTGGCTCCAACTACACCAACAAATTTACCTTCAGGAACTTCTAAACTGACGTTATTTAACTGAAGATTACCATTAGCTACGAAGCGAAAATGTACATTTTCATAGCGTACTGCACCTTTAATGGCTGGCATGGGAATATTACGCCGACCAGCCTCTTCTTGTTCCTGAGGATAATTAATAATATCGCTGAGACGTTCGAGGGATAGGGCAGTTTCTTGGAAGTTCTGCCAAAGCTGAATCAATCTTAAAAGTGGAGTAGTTGTATATCCCGCAATGATCCTAAAAGCAATTAGCTGTCCAAGTGTCAAATTTTTGCTTAATACAAGATAAGCGCCAACCCAGAGCAGTAGTAGGCTAGAAAGCTGACTTAAAAATTGACTTATAGATCCTGCTGTTGTTGAAGTTACGACCGTTTTAAAACCATCGGAAACATAACGTGCATAGCGGCGCTGCCATTCCCAACGCGATTTTAACTCAATACTTTGCGCCTTAACTGTTTGAATTCCTGAGATCACTTCAACTAAGTAAGACTGAGTAGCTGCATTGCGCTCAGCTTTTTTGCGTAATTGTATGCGGATAATCGGAGAGACGATAAGTGTCAGTAGGGCAAATAAAGGAACCGTACCTAGGGCAACCAAGGTTAGGAGCCAACTGTAGCAGAGCATCACGATGATATAAACTACTGAGAAGACAGCATCTAAAACTACGGTGAGGGCTGTACCTGTTAGGAATTGACGAATATTTTCCAATTCTCCAATTCGGCTCGATAGTTCACCAACAGAACGTTTCTCAAAGTACCGCAGAGGTAATCGCACAAGATGATCAATGGTTTCAGAACCGAGAGTCAAGTCAATGCGATTAGTAGTATTTACAAAAAGATAAGTCCGAAAAGCACTGATGACAGCTTCAAATACGGAAATCGTGACTAATAAAATACCTAAAGTATTCAGCGTAGCTGGGGCATTTTGATTAATCACTTTATCGATAATCACCTGTGTGATTAAAGGATTTGCTAAACCCAACAGTTGCACGAAGAAAGAAGCTACCAATACAGTGATTAATGTATTTTTATAGCGTTTGAGTGATGGCAAGAACCAAGATAAACCAAACTTCTCTTGCGGAGTGTCCTTAGTTGGTTGTACTAATAAAATCTGACCTGAATCTCCCCACAGGTCGGCAAATTGTGATGTTTTTTTAGTAACAATTCCTTGCTCTGGAATTCCTAAAATCAATTCGCGATCGCTAGCTTTATACAATACCGCAAATGTATCTTGCCAAGCCAATAGAGCGGGTGTAGGAACTTGGGCGATCGAGCTAGCTGGTATCGTTAGTAACTGAGCATTGAGTCCCATCAGTTCTGCGATCGCGCCACATAACTGCAATGAAAGTTTAGGCGATCGGGCAAATTGACTATCGATAGCACGTTTGACCACATGACGATAAAAAGGAATTTGCCAATATCTCGCAAGCATCTGAAAACAAGCTAGGGAAGCATCAACGGGGCCTCTACCATAAAAGTGCGGATAATCAGTACCTTTAGGATCGGTGCGATCGCCAACCGCTGGCAAATCAGGAGCATAGGGAATATCAAATGCTGTAATGACAGGAGGCACTTCTACAACTTCAGCCTTCACGGCAAAAGTATCACGTAGACCTACTATACGTGCGTAACCTCCTTGCGGGACTTCAAGTACATCATTTGGGTTCACAGGTTCAATGCGACTCCCCATAGGTGCCGGGAAGTTTTTGCCACCACTGACTAACCATACAAAATCGCGATCAAGTTTAGCAAGTGGCATTTTCCCTGCCTCAAAGGTCATGACCATAGCATCTGGTAATGCTTCCCGCACTAGTTGAGGGAGATTAGCAGGAGACTGCGCTCGTCTTTCCATTTCCGCAGCTAAGAGGTCAAATAACTCGATCACACCTGCCTTAGTCGTAAAAGCAGCTTTAAAAGCAAAATCCTGATCGCAAAACCGCCAAAAATCTGATGCTTCTAATGCTAAACAAGTACTTTCACTCGAAGCAATCACCGTTTCACAGGGTAAATTGCGAATGAGGCTTTGCCAACCAACTATTGCACCAGACTTAAGAATTTCTAGAGTTGCGGGTGACATTGACTTTGGTATTTGTCCAAGCAGCCTCGCTTGTCCCTCCATCAAGAATAAAACCTGTGCTGGCATAGTTTCCCGACGCAAAATTACTTGCCCCATGCGATAGCGCAATGGCTGTAATCGTTCGCATAATTCTTTAAAAGTAACGCGATTAATTGCTTGTAATTCTGGGATACGATGCAGAAAATCCTGAATTAATTCAATTTTAGCTGTCATGAAGCCATTAATAATTAGTTATTTAAGAATGATATCAGCTCAGGGCTATTTCATTCTGAATAGAAGTTTAAGTGTGTTAAGACTAAAGCTAGCCAGTCGCTGAGCTTGAGCCATATTTTCAAACCCAAGATCACGATATAAATTGAGGGAAACATTCCGCGCAATGGCCCAAATTTGAA
>JAPLHZ010000239.1 GCA_026389365.1 Cyanobacteriota bacterium | reverse complement strand
TTGTGATGCAGAAATTTCGCAATCGGGTGAATCACTATGGCGATGATGTGATGGAAACAGCCTGTGGGCTGCATAATTTCCGGCTGACCCATCGCCAGAAACGCACTGCTACACTCAATAAGGCTTCCTAATGAAGGCAAGGGAAGATGAAATCGGGAAACGAAAGATGGAGCATTATGCGAATGAAAAGCAATCCCTGTTACATATCCTTATTATATACTATTTCCGATAAAGTCTATTGTTTGGGTCCAAATTACCGTATCACTGCGGCGGCAAATTCAGAGTAGCGGAGGACTGGGTATACCATTATATTTCATTGCGATGGTCGAAAATATTAGCGATCGTAAACAGTTAGAATTTCAGCATGAAGAAGCTCGTCGTGCATTAGAGCTTGTTGATTCTCTTGCACCAACTAATGGATTTGACATCCAAATCCCCAAAACATGTCCGCCTATCATGGCAAAAACACTCCTCCTAGGACAAGTGTTTTCACACTTACTTAATAATGCCGTTAAACATCACGATCGTGACAGTGGAATAGTGAGAGTGGATTGGGAAGATCAAGAACAATATTATTTATTTTCAGTCACAGACGACGACCCAGGAATCCCAGTTGCCTTCCAAGAGCGGATATTTACAGTATTCCAAACCTTGAGTGGAAGCAGTTCACCAGAGAACAGGGGCATTGGACTTGCGCTTATCAAAAAAATTGTTGAGAATGAAGGAGGAGTACTACGGCTTAATTCAAATGGCGATCGGGGATGTAAATTTGAATTTACTTGGCCAAAATTATCATAAGTTATGAAAGTTCTTAAAGAATTTATAAAAAAACAATTAAATAGAATTAAACATAAAACATCCTTAGGATTGGGAGGTCTTGGCATACTTTTAGTTAGTATTCCTCTATTATGTTTAATTATTGTTTTAGTTGCAATACTAGATGCCCGCTCTCAAGAGCAACAGCTTCAACAAAATTTCAGCGAGGTCGAAGCCCGGAGCAAAACGAGTCAGTTGATTTTGCGTTACACCATTGATCAAGAAACAAGCGTGAGAGGATATTTACTCACTCAAGAATCAGAGTTTTTAGATCCCTATTACCTCGCTAAACGAGATTTACCCATCGCATTAGAGACACTCAAGCGTCAATCTCCTGGCCAAAAAACAAGGCTCAATGACTTAGAACAGAAAATTGAACTTCGATTAAAGACGTCAGATGAGCTTCTTGATATTGCAAAAAAAATTAATTTAGTCCCCACGAATTGGACTTCTTCTAATGTCAAATCCTCATTATCGAAAAGTGATTCTGAGAATATTTTAGAAAAGCTCAAAGAAGGCAAATTAATGATGGATTCAATTCGTCAGACTATTGTTGAGTTTGACGCTCGGCAGAGAGAGATTTTAAACCAGCAAAAACCCGAGATTGAGACACGTCGGCGGTGGGTCGATCGTATCCAAATCGTCAGCATAATTGTGAGCGTTGCGATTTATCTTGGAGTGATCACTTTATTTAGGTTACTCGATCGTCAGTTGTTTCAGCGCAATCGAGAGGAGCTATATCTAACCATTGCTCTTGCAGAAAAAGCTCAAGAATTAGCGGATGTTAACGCCGTTCTGAACACTACAAACATTACCCTAAATCGCAAAAAAAACTCCCTAGAGAACTTCATTCAAGCCGCAGCCCATGACTTAAAAACCCCACTACGCGGCATTGCGAGTCTTTCCCAATGGATTCAAGAGGATTCCCCAAATTTACGTGACAGTAAAGACTATTTTGATTTGTTGGATGAGCGCATATTGCGAATGCAAATTATTATCAATGGACTTCTAAAATATACTCAAATTGAAGCTTGGATGGCTCAATTGCAACTGGTGAATGTTGATTTATTAATTGAAGAATTGTGCCATGAACTTCCTGTAACAGATAATTTTGAACTTCAGATACTCACACCTCTACCCAAGCTGATAACATCCTATTTGGGATTAAAACTTGTCTTTGAGGAACTGATTCGGAACTCCATCCGTCATCACGATCATGATAAGGGCATCATTACCTTAGAATCGATTTCCTATCCCGATCGCATCGAATTTATCCTGCGCGATGATGGACCCGGAATTCCACTGAATTACCGAGCACAAGTCCTAGGAATGTTTCAAGTTCTTGATCGATTAGCCTCCAATAACGTCGGAGCAGGCTTAGCGCTTGTCAATCAGGCGATCGATCTGAATGGTGGACAATTGTGGTTAGAGAACGTGGATTCGGAAGGCCCCTTTAAACGTGGCCTACAAGTCCGATTTAGTTGGCGTTACAAGATGGGGAATCCTCAAAATCTACCCACGATCGGAACTAACCGCCTCATAGATAGTACCCCTAAACCAAATATCACTTTAGTATGACGGTAATCCCCCCACCGAGTGCTAGAGTAATCGCTATATCAAATCAATCCATCTATAAAACTTGTGATAACTAGGATGACTCTTAAATTATGTTAACGCTTAATCCCAAGATAAACGAGGCAACAATGTCGGCAAAGTCGCAGCTCCGCTTACTTTTAGTTGAAGATGACGAAGTGGATGTCATGAATGTTAAGCGAGCACTTAAAAAAAATAATCTAACAATTCCGATTCATCATGTTAGCGATGGATACGAAGCACTGGAACTATTAGACTATTGGCAATTCAGCGAATTCACCCGACTTAAGAATCTCGTGATTTTATTAGATTTGAACATGCCGAAAATGAATGGCTTAGAATTCTTGAAACTATTGCGGGAAAATCGACAATTTAGTAAAATACCTGTCATCATTTTGACAACCTCGAATCAGCAAAAAGATTTGGTTGCTGCGTACGACTTAAATGTCGCAGGTTACATTGTTAAGCCAATGGAGTTCCAAGAGTTTGTGGAGACAATAAATACCTTAAGTCGTTATTGGTCCATCTGTGAAATGCCTGAATAGCAAAATTCTATTAATGCCTTAGAATAGCAAATATCCCAAGATGTTATATTTAGAAATAGCTAATGTTCTTGTCGTCGATGATGATGAAGCCGATCGAATGTTGGTGAAACGGACTCTAAAACAAAATAATCCTCACGTCACTATTGTTGAAGCAGAAAATTGCCGATCGGCATTAGTATTAATTTTGCAACAGTCATTTGACTGTGCCTTTGTTGACTACAATTTGCCAGACGGAAATGGGATTGAATTAATTGGCCAATTTCGTACTCTAGGCATCAAATTTCCATTGATTGCACTTACAGGACAAGATAATGAACAAGTCATAGTGGACTTGATGAAAGTAGGTGCATCAGACTATATTAAAAAAAATAATGTCAAACCCGATTTAATCTATCATATCCTTCAGCAATGTATGCGGCTGTATCACGCTGAAATTGCTGCCGATGAAGCAAAACAACAACGTGAAGATCTGCTCGAACAGCGAGAAGCCTTCATTTCTTATATGACCCATGACATGCAAACACCATTAGTGGGTGCAAACCGAATGCTAGAACTCATTCAAGATGACGTATTTGGGGTTATTTCTGATTCGGTAAAACAAAAAATAGATATAATTATTCATAGTAATCAAGACCTATTAAGCATGGTCCGCGATTTGGTTGAGGTCTATAGCTATGATACAAATCTAAAACAAATTAACCGAATTCCGATCGATATTCGAGACCTAGCCGAGGAAGTTATTCAAGAATTGAGTCCCTTAGCGATCGATCGGAATCTGGATCTTCAGTTAATACTCAAGAAGCAAGAACTTAACTATCAAATTTCGATCGATCGATTAGTACTTAAACGAGTCTTAGTTAATTTAATCGGCAATAGTTTAAATTTTACAGAAGCTGGACATATATCATTAATTATCACTGGAAGTAGTACAAATAATCCAATGATAAAAATTTCGGTTCAAGATACAGGCATTGGCATCAGTTCTGAAGATAAAGTACATATATTTGAACGATTTCGCCGGGGAGGCCACAAACGATCGAATAGTGGACTCGGACTTTATCTATGCCGTCGAATTGTTGAGAAACACAATGGCACTATTCATGTTGAATCTCAATTAAATAAAGGCACAACATTCACAATCCTGTTACCCATCTGACAACCGATCGAGCCTCTACCCCAGCCAACAATTCTAAGAGGATGTTTTTAGAATCGAAAGTCATAGGAAAAACCAATTCCCCTAGCCCCCCTAGGCAGACTACACCACAAAAAAAGGGGAACTAGAATTCAACTCTTAGTTCTCCTTGGGGGAATTAGATTTTTATTACTAATGAAAGAGGTTTTCAAACACCCTCTAAGTCTTTGGAATCCAAACTGAAACTGAACCCGCATTACAACGAAAATCAGCCCAGCCTTCATCATTGGTTGTTATCACCTCATTAACCTGGTCCGTCGCATCCACATATTCCGTATTCATTTGAGCAACCTTCATCCATTTGGTTCCAGCATCACCATTACTAATCACCACACACATACCACCCGGATGCCCCTCATCTCCCGATCGCGTCCAACCAATCGTATTCTCATGGTCAAAATAATCCTGCTGATCCCCATAAGCAAAACGATGCCTAACGGCCAAAAATTTATCAATTAAAATGCGATGACTATCCATCCAAATTGCATACTCATTCCCATCATTCCCACGATCGGTATAGTGAGCACCATAGTAATCTGCATAGAAAATACAAGGATAACCATCGCGGCGCAATAAAATCAAGGCATAGGCGATCGGCTTAAACCAACCCTCCACAACAGATTCCAAAGATTGCAACGGCTGCGAATCATGATTATCAACCAAAGTAACAGCAAGTGCTGGCTGCTGCAAAACTAGACTATTGTCAAAAATCTGACGCATATCATAGTCATTGCCTAACTTGCTAGCTTCCGTAAAGTTATAGTGCAATGGCGCATCAAATAACATGACATCCCCGCCCGTCACCCCAATAAAATGATTCAATGATTCAACATCGCCTGACCAATATTCACCCACCGCAAACAACGGACGATCGACATGCCCCCGACAATGCTTCAACCAATCCGGGAAAAAACCTGCCCGCACATGTTTAACTGCGTCAAATCTAAATCCATCAACCTTAGTTGTATCTACATACCAAGCTCCCCAATCATTTAATCGCTCTTGCACCTCAGGCGACTCAACATCTAAATCACAACCCATTAAATAATCAAATATGCCCTTTTCTAAATCAACCTGATCATCAAACTGCTTATCTTTAAATAAATAAATAGCATCTTCGCCGTCATTCTTCGCATTATAATCAACCGCATCAAAATGCCACCAATGCCACTCTGCATCCGAATACTTTCCATCGCGTCCCGGAAATGTAAAATGAGTCCAAACTCTAACCGGTTGCATTTCACCGATTGCTTCACGCCGATTATCAGGATTCAGCGGAATAGCTTCTGCATCTTCATCCCGATCAGCCCCCATCATATGATTAATCACCACATCTGCATAAACCTGAATCCCCGCCGCTTGGGCGGTTGCGATCGCTGCAAGGTATTCATCCTTGGTGCCATACTTTGTCCGAATAGAACCCTTCTGGTCAAACTCACCGAGATCATACATATCGTACACCCCATAACCCACATCCATTCCGCCAGCCAGCCCTTTATATGCTGGGGGAAGCCATAGTGCGTTGATGCCGATGTCTGCCAGATTCTGAGCTTCTTTTTTTAGTTCATTCCACAACGTTCCATCTGGCTCATTGTACCAATGAAAAAATTGCATCATTACACCATTGAACTCAGACATGTATTATCTCCAAATTGGTTTTATCTCCAGATCACATTAAGTCTAGAGACGCTCGTAAAATTGTATTAGCTAAAAATTGATTTGTAATCTTTCGGATTGTAGACTTATGAAAAATCTAAAGGAATATCTTTAATAAAGACTTCAATACAGGTATTCAATACTCATCTCAGCACTTTAGATAGACGGAGATGGATAGTACAGTCTGTAAGGTGAAATGAGTAAAGTTATCAAATCCAGGAAAAATCTGTCATGGATAATCGTATTGAGCAGAATAGTTACGATTTGCATATTACTCCAGCCGAAACCGCAGCCCGCATGGAACGAGAAGGCACAGAGTATAAGCATATTCCCGAACATGAAGTACACTCTGAGCATAAAACACAGGAAGTTAGCAGTACGGAAGGCGTGACGGTCGATGGTGAAGGTTTGCTAAATAACTACGCGATTGAGCCGGAAATCTACTATGACGTTCCCGGCGATCGGACAGCGATCCTAGAAAAAGAACATCAGGAGATCGCAGAAAAAGAACGGCAGCAGAACCAAAGCGAAGAAGATTAAGATTGCTGAGAAGACAGCACTATTTTCAAATACTCAATAATGACAATAGTGTTATCCTAAAACCTTGAAGCGCGGAAGTATCTCCGTATTGTTTGGAACCGCCTATTCCTAAGGACTGCGATCGGACCCATTTCGTAAGCCTTCAAGGGGTCTAGCTTTTGGGGAGTAAAGAGGGCATCGGCGAGCCAAAACGAGATGCCTTGCAAACTTGGGTGAGAAACTCAAGAACATCCCGTCCTTGAACATTCAACGTCGTAATCACCGTTAAAATG
>JAPLHZ010000249.1 GCA_026389365.1 Cyanobacteriota bacterium | reverse complement strand
TGAGCATTTATTAGACTTATTTATCGCAATGTTTGGTTTGGACCCGACTTTGGTTAAATTAAATCCAAACTACCAGAGACTACTGGAATACGGCTCTCTCAGGGCTTGACCGACTGAAAATCTGTCCGGAGTGTTGATTAAAGATCAGTTGCTAAACTGCCAAGCATTCATATCTGGAAATGTGTTGGAAATATCCCCATCATTAATGCCGATAGATAGCTTTGGCTCTTTTAGTAGAGCTAAGAACCGTATACTGATGTCAGCGACTACTCAAGATGATTCATTTTTTATCAAAGGACTTGGATTTGACATTGCATCAATTAGAAATCCTCTTACAAATAAGGAGCAACAATGGTCTGGTGAGAAAATGATTTTGATTCCGTCTCTAATCAATAGACTTAATCGGAAATAGGGTTTTGCGAATTTACAGCCCTTGCCTAGCAAGGCTTTGAATCTCTAAAAAATAATTTCCGATAATGTTTAATGATAATCTTGACCGCGATACAGTTGTTCATCGATTTGGGAAACCTATCGAAAGAGCAACTGTTGGGAGAGTTATCCTAACACCTAGTTCTAAAAGTAATAATCAATATGAAAAGATTGGAGCTAGTATTGCTAATACAGACAACATATATGAAAAAGTAAAGCAACTAAAAAACGGAGATTGTAGTCAAGCCGTTATCCTTGTAAATAGATATGATGGTATTGATCTCCCAGATGATTCATGTCGAATTCTGATACTCGATTCAAAACCGTTCTTTGATTCACTGTTAGATCGCTATGAAGAGAGCTGTCGAGCTAATAGTGACACTATAAATATCCGGATTGCACAAAAAGTCGAACAAGGATTAGGACGGAGCGTAAGAGGGGAAAAGGACTATAGTGTTATTCTTCTTGTAGGGGGAGATCTAGTTAAGTTTGCGAAAAGTCCAATCACAAGTAAGTATTTTTCAAGTCAGACAAGGAAACAAATTGAGATCGGTATGCAAGTCGTTTCATTTGCTAATGAAGATGAAACTGAGAAGGATGAATATAAAGTTTTAACAAACCTAATAACTCAAGTGCTGAAGAGAGATGAAGGGTGGAAGGAATATTATGTTGAAGAGATGTCTAGTATTAATTCTGAAGTCAACGGAGAAAATATTCACTACATCTTACTTCAAGAGTATAAAGCAGAAAAATATTTTCTGGAAGGTGATTTTGATAAAGCTTGTGAAATTGGGCAGGAACTATGTGATCAATTTTCAGAGAACAAGTTCGAGCGTGGCTGGTATTTACAACAGATTTCACGATATAAATATCAAAGTAGTAAGATAGAATCAAACAAAATTCAAAAAGTTGCCTTTCAAAATAATTCTGAATTACTAAAACCTAAAGAAGGTATAAATTACAACAAAATCGAATTCATAAATCAAAATCGTACTTCCAGAATTCAGAAATGGTTGTCACAATATAAAGATTATCAAGAGATGATGATTTCAATAGAAAGCATACTTCAAGACTTAACATTTGGTGTGCGGGCTGAGAAGTTTGAAGGAGCATTAAAAGATCTGGGTGATGCTATTGGATTTGTAAGTCAACGTCCTGATAAAGAAATTAAAAAAGGTGCAGACAATCTTTGGTGCGGAGTAGAAAATCAATATTTCTTGATGGAATGCAAGAGCGAAGTTCTTGAAACTCGGAATGAAATCACCAAATATGAGGCGGGACAGATGAATTCACATTCGGCTTGGTTTGAGAGTGAATACGGAGAAGCTTTATGTAAACGAATTTTAATTATTCCGACTAGGAACCTATCTTATTATGGCGACTTTACTCATGAGGTTGAAATTATGAGAAAGGCAAATCTTAAGAAACTTAAGAACAATACAAAGAATTTCTTCAAAGAATTCTCGGCTTATTCTTGGCGCGAGGTTACTGATCAAAAAATCCAAGAATTTATTGATGCTCATGGCTTAGATCTTAAGAGCCTCAGAGAGAATTATAGTGAAAAGTACTATAAGTGCACGCAGTAACAGACTAATCAAGTTACGATGTTGTCTCTATCTTTTTAGAATATGTATCTGCTGTGAATAAAATTCATTCTCACAAAGTAAATACTGAAAAAGTTTGTCCAACAAATGATTCCAACTATTGATTGCTTTCCCTCCCAGTAACGCCAGATTCAAGAGAATACTTGCATTGTTGGAGGAAGAGCGATCGTTCCGTTTCTTTGTTGGATAGAAGTTAAGGGTCGATTGATCGTTCTAAACCCGAATGGCGTGGGGAAATGCGATCGACACAATTCCAGATATCATTCTCTCAGCATTAGTATTTGGCATTGTTGTAATTGTATTCATGAGCTATCCCGTTTTACCGATCGCAGTCCTCGATCGTCGCCATCCCGGTTTAACCCCAGCCATCGCCACCGTCTGTCTAAGCCTGTCATCATGAGGACAACAAAATTCGAGATTTTCGTAATCGAACAGGACGAGAACCTAATTCATGGGAAATCTAATGTGCCCACAGATTATTAGCGTTAGCTCAGTTTTGCCGATCGGCCAGTCAGCAACAATTCTGAAAGAGCTATTGGTTCTTAAGTTGGCGGGATAAACCACCATCGCTATCCCTTTTGCCGTTTAGCCAACAAGCAATCCTCAAAGCTAAAAGCCTCTTCATCCAAGAAACTCGCGATCGCCATTTCGATCGCACCTTCCAGCGGACACTCCAGTTCCTCAGCCTTTGCTATTAATTCAAGCTTCACGTACTCCGGTAAATTCATGACTAAAGTTTGGATAGCTTCTGAAGAGAGATGTTGAGGGATTAAGGTCTGAATCATAGCTCTCTAGGAATTTTAACGTTATAAGGTGGATGGGTCGCCTGAAGGATCAATGTCTCTAGCTCATATGATCAGCCAGGTTTTCGCCACTGACTGATTGTGACAAACGAAATCCTGACATCATCCGGATTATACCGATCGAGCCACCCCCAAAGGAACGCCTTATGTCCACCCCGGAGCCGATCGCGTAAATTTTTTGCCTTGCCAATGTAAAGCAATTCCTCCGTCCGATGTCGAAACGCATATAACCCAACCTTTCCAGGAATATTCCCAAAATCACGACTCAGCGGTTGGCATTGCTCAAATGGCATAAATGCTAATTGGTCAAGAATTTGACGAGCCTCTTGCTGGATTGAATCAGACATCAGAATTGACTTTCCTGAAATGATGGCAACAACAGCGATTGTGGCACTATTTTGAATCAAGCGTGATTGATTGCATCACGCTAAAATCTCATGATAGAGACCTTGGTACTTAGGTTTTATGTCGGTAGGCCACCCCGTTTTACCGATCGCAGCCCTCTCCTATCGTCATCCCGGTTTAACCCCAGCGATCGCCACAGACTTCGAGCTATAAGACCATGACGGCTCAAAAATAAAATTTTTAGTGACTGAAGCTCAGTAATATTGATGACTATGCCAAAATAGAGAAGTCCCAGTTCTTCATCAGCCCTTATGGTCCCCACTCCATCACTTGTGCTGCATAAACTAGAGCGTGAAATTTTCGACCTATCAACAACAGATAAATTATGGCTACTCGCGCAGATTGCACAACAACTTCAGCCGCCAAACCCCAAGATTTCTAGTCTTGATCAGACACTGATGGAAATGGCAAACGATCCACAAATCCAGCAGGAAATTGCAGTGATTGAAGCTGAGTTTGCGATCGCGGGAATGGACGGATTAAGCGCATGAATCTCGAACGCGGTCAGATTTATTTTGTGAATCTCAATCCGGTCAAAGGGCGAGAGCAATCTGGAGAAAGACCTGTGTTGATTCTGTCGATCGATGCCATTAATCGTCTACCGTTGGTAGTGACGGTTGTCGTTGGAACGAAAGGTGCAAACCTTCAGCGCAATTACCCGACGAATGTTCGGGTCACGCCTGAGGAGAGTGGTTTACCCATGGAAACCGTTTTCATAGGCTTTCAGGTCAGATCTTTGGACCCAAACCGTTTTTTGGGAAATCCTGTTGGGAAATTGGCATCGAACAAAATGCAGGAAGTGGAAGAAGCGGTTCGCTATGTTTTGGGTCTCTGACGAGTCTAATCCGTCATCATGACAACCCACCGACTTCGAGATAGAAGACTATGACGTATCGATCGCCCTTCTCTAGGAGGTACGATCGACTCAAACCCGAATGACGTGGGGAAATACGATCGATTTAGCAGAGCAGCAGGCGAACTCATTTATCCTAATTTTATGATTCTACTTAAACATTAAGTCAGCATGGCCATTGCGTCAGGTTGAACAACAGTTGAAATCAGGGGCTTTGGTGACGATCGATCGTTCTCGTTTGCGAATACGAATTTTGCCGATCGATTGAGGGGAAGCAAAATAACCTTGTTTATCAAGCAAGAATGAGCAATCTTTGACTATGGGCGTTCATGGATGAACCATCGATCAAGCACCAATAGCGATCGAGCATGGTCTCGTAGAGTCGCCCCAGGCAAAATAATCGATCGTTCTTCCGGGTTTGTCCTTTGCCATCTTGGAGCAAGCACTTGTGATGAGTCGATCGCAGAATCATACGGCAGTTGGGATTTGGTTGATGCAGCAGTTTCAGGGGTGAGTTAGATTTTGATGGAGCGATCGGGTATGGCGAATCTTGATGTGGAGAGTCTAGCTTGAACCCAATCATTGCGGATACGGAACTATTCTATTCGTCTTTCAGGCATGGTCAATGGTAATTATTTTGGTTCTCCCAGAATTCCCGTGGAGGACGCTAGATGTGGTTTGAAGGCAATTGACAATCCTAGGGAATTTAGGTTGCTGGAAATCGCGTATACCCATTAAGGTCGAGAGTGAGGCGTTGAAAGAGACGATTCACAT
>JAPLHZ010000374.1 GCA_026389365.1 Cyanobacteriota bacterium | reverse complement strand
TCGGTTGCTGAATCTTGACGCCCTCTGGAGCATAGCCTTGAAAGCCTGTATCCTGCCATAGGGTACTATCTGAAGGAAATTGATAGCCTTCCTCATCTGCGATCTTTTTGTCATGCTTTTTCCCTTCATAGGTATCGCTCAAGAACACAACTTTCCCGCCCCGTTCTGTAATCACATTGTTTTTGAGGGTGTGCGCCTTTTTCTTGCCACTGTAATCCGTCGTTCGGGCTGCGTTCTCCTTCGGGCAATTCAGCGGGCGCTCGGTGCCATCCAGGATGAACGCTAAACTGGGACATGAAACTGGGACATGCCGTCAGGACCATTTCCAGCTTTGACGGGGTTCGCTCCGGCAATTGGTGTTCATGACCTAAGGTTTGATTCAACACCCTCGTGAGGCGATGGATCCATTCGTTCGCTTGTACTTGGCATATCCCAAATCAATAGCCTTGAACCGTTTGAGTCGGGTACAGTCGGAAATAAACCAGAATGAACAGCAGCTTATCGTCCAGAGACTCCAGCTCTGCTTTTCGCCCTGCCCCGTATGCCCGTTGACGCTCTTTTCTCTGGAACGTTTCTTCGACATAGGCTCCCCAGGCTTGGCCAACCCCTTCCAACAACCGTTCAAATTCCTGAGGGTTCAGCCCTGTTAGACTTTGCAGAGTTTTGGGTTTATCCTTTAGCGCTTGGTAGCTCATTTTCATGGCACGTATGCTCTCTGCTCCAGCCGACTGTAGAGATTGATAATAGACATTACCATCTCAATTTCCGATAATGTCTAATTATGAGCTTAGTTTATCTTTAGAACAGACGATTTCATGATACTTTCGCAGGAGGTCTATTGCCTTAAACTTGTTCAACCATCCAAAGCAACATTCCTAAAATCACCTCTGTTGGAGGCAATGGATAATCCGTCAAATCCACCGTGACGGTCTGCCCCTGTAGTTTCATAAATCGCCAAGTAGTTCCGCTACTGACACTGCCATAGATCGTGGCGATCGGTTTGCCGCAGTCCTGATTAAACCTTTGCGCGACGACCATGGACGCAAGACATTGACCCATCCCTTTTTTAAGATCTTCTTTTTTGGATTCAATAAGCACGATCGCAGGTGCTTCAATCGCGAGTTGATCATTTGATCGACTGATTAAAAAATCACAATATCCATTCAGCCCCACATTAAAATCAACATTGAATTTCTCGCCGGAAAACACACTAATATCATTGTGTAAAATCCGTCGAACTTCTAGTAAAACCGGATTAATATGTAAGCCTGAGCAAGACGAAACCCTATTTTTTGGCATATTTTCTGGATTGATGGCAAAAATGCAGTGGAATAGTAGTGCGATCGTTTAGGATATTTCAACGCCTCTGGACAGACAGTGACTCGATGAAAACCGCTATCCTTCAATCAGATTCCCAGCCTGAACAATCACTCACAGCCCCCGACCTCAATCCTGAGGCTTTAAGCCGATCGCTTCTAGATTGGTATCAAATCTCAGGCCGAGACCTACCCTGGCGAAAAACCCGAGATCCATATAAGATCTGGATCTCAGAAATTATGCTCCAGCAAACCCAAGTCAAAACCGTCATTCCCTACTTCGATCGCTGGCTAAATCTGTTTCCTACCCTAGAAACATTAGCTAATTCTCAGTTGCAGTCTGTGTTGAAAGCATGGGAAGGCTTGGGTTACTATGCACGGGCACGAAATATTCATAAGGCCGCAATTGTCATAATGGAAAGGTTCTCAGGACAATTTCCCGACACATTAGAACATGCAATGCTACTACCTGGAATCGGGCGAACAACCGCTGGAGGAATCCTGAGTTCTGCATTTAATCTACCCTTGCCCATTCTCGACGGCAACGTAAAACGGGTTCTGTCGCGATTAATTAATCTTCCCGTCCCGCCCGATCGGAGTCTTGCCGCCCTGTGGGAAATCTCCGAATCATTGGTCCCACTTAATCAGGGCCGTGACTTCAATCAAGCATTTATGGACCTTGGGGCCACAGTTTGCATCCCAAAAATGCCTAATTGTGTCGTTTGTCCCTGGAATTGCTTCTGCAAGTCGTACAATTTAGGAGTTCAAAATCAAAGACCCATGACCGAACCAAAAGCTCCCGTCCCCCACAAAACTATTGGCGTTGCAGTAATCTGGAACAGCAATCAAGATAATAGTATCCTGATCGATCGTCGTAAGCCAGAAGGACTTTTGGGCGGAATGTGGGAATTCCCAGGAGGCAAGGTCGAACTAGGAGAAACCATTCCTGAATGTATCAAACGAGAAATCCAAGAAGAACTCGGAATTGAGATTGCCGTTGACGAATTCCTAATGACGATTGACCATGCCTACAGTCACTTTAAAGTAACCCTCCATGTCTACCATTGCCATCACCTCAGCGGTATTCCTCAAACTATTGAATGTGACGAAATTAAATGGGTAACCTTATCAGAGTTGAATGAGTATCCGTTCCCGACGGCTAATTTAAAAATCATTCAAGCATTACAACAGTCCGGCTCGCGTTTTCCGGTTTCTCCCTGATGGTTAGTCAACCCCATTCTAGAATCATTCGATCGCGATCGGCCCATAGTCGTCCCTCCATTTCAACGTTAATCAGATGGGGCGAACGATCGGCCCTCGATCGCGGTCCGGTTGTAGGCACATTAGCCAACTGGAACCATCGCAATGTCATCGGCACTCACGGCGGTAGCTACGGCATTTATCGCGCCCTTTCTGTCGCCTCTGGTGAATTGGATCCTCGTCATCAGCCGCTGTTGGAGCATACTGAACCATGGATCACAATTGCTCCCAATGAGGCTTGGTTTGACCCGACAAAAATTGTGTCGCTTGATCCTTGGGGCGCGATCGTCACTGAAATGTTTGCACCGCTTATACAAAAGGGGTATCAAATCCGTCCGACCATTGCAATTACTCAAGCGCATTTAAATTTATCAGAAATTCAGAATGCGATTGCTAAAGGAACCTTAACCATTGACGGCGAGATTCTAAAACCCAATGGATCAATAAAAGTAACAAAGATTGCGATCGATCCAGTGTGGTATCTTCCAGGCATTGCAAAACGATTGGAAATTGATGAACAAGTATTACGAGAAGCGCTATATGATCAAACGGGTGGAATGTTTCCAGAATTTCTAAATAATGGTGAATTAAAAGTATGGTTGCCCCCGATCGGAAATACTACGGTATACATTTTTGGCAATGCGGATCATATTCAAAATGAATCACGAGAACTAACATTGCGAGTACATGATGAGTGTAATGGTTCTGATGTTTTTGGGTCCGATATTTGCACCTGTCGGCCCTATTTAATTCAGGGCATTGAAGAAAGTATTAAAACAGCACAGTCAGGTGGGACGGGCCTTGTGGCCTATTTCCGCAAGGAAGGTCGTGCCTTGGGAGAAGTGACTAAATTTTTAGTTTATAATGCTCGCAAACGTCAAGGCGATCGGGTGGATCAATACTTTGAGCGAACCGAATGTGTGGCTGGGGTTCAAGATGCACGGATGCAGGTATTGATGCCGGATGTCTTGCATTGGTTAGGGGTGAAACGCATCGATCGATTGGTTTCGATGAGCGATCATAAATACAATGCGATCGTCAATTCAGGGATTCAAGTCATTGATCGTATTATGTTAATCGATGATTTAATCCCTCTAGATGCACGGGTGGAAATCGAGGCAAAAAAGGCCGCAGGGTACTACGGTGAAACCATGGTTAATCCTCCAGAATTAGACACTATTTGAGGGATGCCAGACTAAATTAACCACGGCTAAGGTGATTTATTGTGGTGCGATCGAACTATCAAAATAATATTAGATTAATTAAATAAATAACAAACTCCACCTATGCTGCACTCTGCCGGAATTAACGACTGTTGTGAATGATTGTAGGGAATTTGGATATGAAATCGAAGTTTGTTGCGTCAGGATTAGCGATCGTATTTAGGCCTGGTGGCAGAGAAACGATCCATATATTTTTGAAAGCTCATCCTACAACTCCTTCCCTGTTCCAGTGAGTTCAGATAGTCTCTGTGAGAGGGTTTCAAGCTGGTCTTGTTGCGATCGTAGCAAACTCAAAATATCGCCTAATTCTTCTTGTTTAAGCAAAGTGATAGTGTCATGGAGTCGTTCAATTTCGAGTTCAGATTTTAGGTCAATTTCATAGTCGTGATTTCTAGTGTGACGATCGATCATAGATTGACGATTTCGGCTCATCATAATAGACTTAATCGGAAATAGGGTTTTGCGAATTTACAGCCCTTGCCTAGCAAGGCTTTGAATCTCTAAAAAATAATTTCCGATAATGTTTAATGATGGACCCGATGTAGGCAGCTTGGAACGACAAGGCAAGCTTGAGCAAACTGAATGGATAGGGATCCCAATGCTGAATGAATGTCGTCAAATTCAGCGTGATCCAAAGTATTAATAAACTACATTGAATCACCACAAATCGCCACGACCCAACGATCGCCGAAATCTTATCTGCTAACCGATCGCCTTTAGTGAGCGTTGAGATTTGACTCTTTTGAAAAGGATTCCGATCGCGCAAATTCAGAATTAGTTGATATTCAGATTCTGAGATATTGAAATTGGACGTGCGTGGGGGGCGATCGGCGGTCATTGAGAATTTGTCCCTATTCAGAAGCCGTAGCTTTGGCTGTAGTCTTCTTCTTTGTCGTCGTTTTAGTGGCCGTTGTTTTCTTGGCCGCCGTTTTCTTAGCCGCCACTTTTTCCACAGGTTCAGCAGCAATATCTGCCGTTACTGTTTCTTTTTTAGTGGTTGTCTTTTTAGCAGCGGTTTTAGTGGTTGTCTTTTTAGCCGTCGTTGTCGCCGCCTTTCGTCCGCCTTTTTTAGCCATCCCAGCTTTTGCATTCAAAGCTTCGATCGCCATCTCCATAGTCAACGTCTCCAAGGTTTGCCCTTCTGGAAGCGACGCATTCACCTTGCCGTGCTTGATATAGGTGCCATAGGGTCCTTCGTAGAGGTTCACGGGTTCCTCGTCTTCAGGATGCGGACCCATTTCGCGCAAGGGAGTAACCGATCGTTTCCCACGTACGGCCTTGGGTTGAGCCAACAGTTCGAGGGCACGCTCTAAAGTAATGGTGACAGGTTCATCGTCGCCTTTGAGCGATCGGTAATCCTTGCCAACTTTTCCTTGATCATGAACAACGTACGGTCCAAAACGTCCGAGACTCGACTGAACCTTACAGCCCGATTCCGGATGCATTCCTAGGGTTCGGGGCAGAGTTAGGAGTCCGATCGCTTGCTCAAGGGTGATGTTTTCGGGAGTTGTACCTTTGGGCAGGGACGATCGTTTGGGTTTGACTTTGCTATCTTCAGGTATTTCGCCAAGCTGAACATAGGGACCATAGTTACCATTCAGGACAAAAATCGCCTCGCCTGTTTCAGGATGCAGCCCAAGTTTATCTGGACCTTCGAGCTTCTGACGCAGCAGCAATTCGACTTGTTCAGGGTCTAGGTCGGCTGGTGTTAATCCTTTTGGGATATTGGCTTTGATGGTTTCGCCTTCGCGATCGATTTCTAGATATGCGCCATATTTTCCAATGCGGATTTTGGCATCTAGATTTTCCAGTTCGACCGTCTTGGCAACGATCGGATCAATCTCGCTTTCTCGCACTTTTACCTGAGTTTCCAGGCCCAAATCTCCAAGGTAAAAATTCTTCAGGTAGGGCAGCCATTCCACTTCACCGGTCGAAATTTCATCCAGCGTTCGCTCCATTTTGGACGTGAATCCGGTGTCTACGAGATCGGGGAAATGGTTCTCCAGCAACGTCGTGACAGCAAAGGCGGTGAATGTGGGAACGAGAGCATTGCCCATGGGTTGAACATAACCCCGATCGATAATGGTGCCAATGATGCTGGCGTAGGTACTTGGGCGGCCAATGCCTTCGCTCTCCAAGGTCTTGACCAGAGAGGCTTCGGTAAAACGGGCGGGGGGCTGGGTTTCGTGACCGATCGCATCCAAATTCGCGCAAGTCGGATGATCGCCGCTGACCATGGTGGGCAGAATCACTTCTTGATTGTCGATCGCTGCATCGGGATCATCTGATCCTTCCACATAAGCCCGGAAAAAACCAGGGAAATCAATCCGTTTACCGGAAGCCCGGAAGCCTGCATCTTCAACTTGAATTTGAACGGCAATTTGGGTCTGACGTGCATCGGCCATTTGCGTGGCGACGGTGCGTTTCCAAATCAAATCGTAAAGCTGAAATTCACGGCCCGAAAGTCCCGTTTGTTGGGGCGTTCGGAAGGTGCTGCCTGCTGGACGGATAGCTTCGTGGGCTTCCTGTGCGCCCTTGGCTTTGGTGGTGAACTGACGCGGTTGGGGACTGAGATAGTCGGCTCCATACATCGACTCAACACATTCACGAGCTGCTACGATCGCCTGTTGGGACAAATGTACGGAGTCGGTCCGCATGTAGGTGATGTAGCCATTTTCGTACAGGCTTTGGGCCGTGCGCATGGTGTCCCGCGCCGACAAACCAATTTTACGGTTGGATTCCTGTTGCAGGGTGGAAGTCGTGAATGGGGGCGAGGGTTTACGGGTGACGGGGCGTTCTTCCACATCGGTGACGGTCCAAGCCTTGCCGTCGAGTCGTGCTTGCAATGCCCGCGCTTCTTCTTCGTTCAGCAGAACAACTCTGCGTCCGGCGATCACTTGACCCGTATTTTCATCGAAGTCAGCTCCAGTCGCGAGTTTCTGACCACCAAGGGTCATCATTTTTGCGTCAAATTCTACTGCTTTTGCCGATTTACCTTTGCCCACTACCACGCTCAACAGCGCTTTAAGATCCCAATAGGATCCCCGTTTGAAGGCTTGCCGATCGCGCTCACGACGCACCAAAACCTTAACCGCCACCGACTGCACCCGACCCGCTGAGAGTCCATAGGCAATTTTTTTCCACAACAAGGGCGACAGCGTGTAACCCACCAACCGATCGAGAATCCGACGGGTTTCTTGGGCACGCACCACTTTGTCATCAACATCCCGACAATCGGCGATCGCGGATTGAATCGCTTCTTGAGTAATCTCGTGGAACACCATGCGCTTGACGGGCACTTTGGGCTTCAAGACTTGCAGCAAATGCCAGGAAATACTCTCGCCTTCACGATCTTCGTCCGTCGCTAGAAGCAGTTCGTCGGCATCTTTCAACGCATCCTTGAGCATCTTGACGACTTTTTTCTTGTCGTCCGGAATCAAATAAATTGGATCAAAATTACCGTACACATCGACCCCGAGTTCCCGCACTCGTTTGTCCGTAATCTCTTTGGGAACATCAGATGTAGACTGCGGCAGATCACGAATATGTCCCATGGAAGCTTCTACCCGATACCCTTCTGGAAGGTAGTTTCGGATGGTTTTTGCTTTGGTTGGTGACTCGACGATGACAAGAGTGGACATGAAGGTGTAGCGGGGAAGGGGTGGGTGGACAGTTGAACGAATATAGTCTTGATGTGGTCTGGCGAGAAAAATTACAGGTCTAATTTTGCGATGTCTCTTAACTTTGTACCTTATATAGACCGATGCTGCATTCATTAAAATCTTAAAGCCGATCGTCTGAAGCTGACATATCTCTGACCTTTCCACAAGATCGGTCGATTTGTCAAATCAGGTTTTTTTGATCGCCTTTAAACCGATCGTCTATTTTTCCTGACCAATTTCGAGTTCGCCCCACTCCTTACACCAATATTCGCACCAATATCGAAAGTCATCGCCTCGATGTTCAAAGCTACGATATTGGTCAAAACTGGCACAAGCTGGGGACAATAATACTTGCATGGCTCCGGACTCTGGCATGAGTTTTTGCGCGAGTTGGCCCGATCGTTTCACAGCATTTTCTAGGGTTTCAACAATTTCGTACTGGGTATAGCCGATCGAATCTAACCGAGCCGCAAAGGGTTTCGCCGCGACTCCAATCAGTAAAACAGCAGCAGTTTTGGCCTTAATAATCTCTAGCCATTCCCGATCGTCCCCTTCCTTAGGTTCGCCCCCTGCGATTAAGATGGCGGGTGCTTTCACTGATTTCAAACCCACAACGGCAGCATCGTAATTGGTTGCTTTACTATCATTAATAAAGTCTATTCCGGCCCAGGTCAAAATATATTCCAAGCGATGTTCGACCCCACCAAAGTTTGCGATCGCTTGGGCAATGTTCTCATTACTGATCCCCGATAGTTTTGCAGCAGCGACAGCCATTAAGAGATTTTGAAGGTTATGGTCTCCAGGCATTTTTAATAGATTTGCAGGCATCACTATTTCGCCTTGGAACAGGATTTTCTCGTCTTCAATCCAAATTCCCATAGCCGGATCGCCAATTAGATATTCTTTCCCCAGAACACTTGTCCAGCAAGCATTTGAATGAACGGGAAAGGCTTGTGAAATCCCTATTTTTCGCAGTGCAGGATCATCGCCATTAAAGATTTGTCGGTGCGATCGGGCGAGTAATCTGGATTTCATTTCCAAGTAGTTTGTCATGGTTTTATGACGTGCTAAATGATCGGGTGTAAAGGTCGTCCAGATTGCAATCTGTGGGGTCAGCGTCGGGGCACTTTCGATTTGATAACTGCTGAGTTCTGCTATGGCAAAATCGATCGGTTGCTCTTTATTTTTCAAGGCTTGATTTTGAAGTGCAACTTCACAAGCGGCATAGCCAATATTTCCAAAAGCAGGGGCATGATATCCGGCAGTGTCAAAAATGGCGGCGGTGAGAGCAGTGGTGGTGGTTTTACCGTTGGTTCCCGTGATAGCAATCCAGGGAATGTTCATCAAGTTGCGCCATGCCAGTTCCATTTCCCCGATCGTGACAATTCCCAAACTTCTGGCCTTCACAAGACTGGCGACATCCCACGGCACTCCTGGACTAACGACGATTAATTCTGGCTTCGAGACTTCGGGATCAAAATTATCGCCCAAAGCAACGGTGATGCCCTCCGCTTCGAGTTCGGTGGCTTGGGGTTGGAGGAGAGGGCTGGTGCTGCGATCGCTGAGAGTCACATCCCAAGCTTGGGATTTTAAGAGTTTTGCGGCGGCATTACCCGATTTGCCCAGTCCAATCACTACTGCGTTTGCCATGCCGATCGATCGCGTTAAAACACGTCCATAACTGAATTATCTGTGATTTTACTGTATCTGTGCAGCGATATTTATGGATTAAAAAAAACAAGAAAATCATTCTCTATTCGGTTAGACCGATCGTCAAATTTCAAGGGTTGTGCATATCAAAACTATTTAGATAAATTCAAGAAACCTTAATTCGCATAAATTCGTATATTGGTAATTTGAGAATGCAGCCGGGGCAATCAAGAATGATAAAATTAGACATTCATATATTTCCACGTTAACAGCGTTCTAATATATTTTATGACGGATGGACTGGATTAGAACTATGCTGCGACTGACTGAGATTAAATTGCCGTTGGATCATGCTGAAGAGGAACTGCGATCGTCTATTTTGAAACGGTTGCAAATTGGCGACGGCGATCTTCTGCGAGTCGAGATTTTTAAACGCAGCTATGATGCCCGAAAAAAGGGAAATATTGTGCTGGTCTATATCGTGGATGTGGAGGTCAAAAACGATCGGAGCCTTCTAAAACGATTTAAGAAAAATCCACATATTTCAGAAACGCCGGATATGAATTATCGGCCTGTCATCAAGCATCAAAATAGCATTGGCGATAATGGCGTTGACGATCGGCCTATTGTGATCGGAATGGGTCCATGCGGTATCTTTGCGGCATTGCTATTGGCCCAAATGGGATTACGGCCTATTGTGCTGGAACGGGGGAAATCGGTGCGCGATCGGAGTGTGGATACCTTTGTTTTTTGGGTGAAAGGACGATTGAATCCAGAGTCAAATGCGCAGTATGGAGAAGGCGGGGCGGGGACATTTTCGGACGGGAAACTGTATAGCCGAGTTGGAGATCCTCAACACTATGGACGCAAAGTATTAACTGAACTTGTGAATGCCGGAGCATCTGCCGAGATTTTATATGTAAATAAACCGCATATTGGCACCTATCGGCTTGTGAAAATTGTGCAGCAAATGCGCGAGGAAATTGTCCGATTAGGGGGAGAAGTGCGGTTTGAATCAAGGGTCGTGGATATTAAAATCGATCGAGATTCATTAAAATCTGGCTTAGAATGCGGGCAAATGCGCGGCGTTCATTTGGAGAATGGTGCGTTTTTACCGTCCAAACATGTGGTGTTAGCGGTCGGACATAGTGCGCGGGATACGTTTGAAATGTTGTTCGATCGTGGCGTTTATGTTGAAGCCAAACCATTTTCAGTCGGGTTTCGAGTTGAGCATCCTCAAGCCTTGATTGATCAATGTCGATTTGGTGAACAAGCAGGCCATGAGTTACTCGGAGCCGCCGATTATAAATTAGTTCACCATTGTGCAAATGGTCGAGCCGTCTATAGTTTTTGTATGTGTCCGGGTGGAAAAGTGGTCGCCGCTGCCTCCGAACCCGGACGGCTGGTGACAAATGGCATGAGCGAATATGCCCGAAATGAATCCAATGCCAACAGCGCGATCGTGGTCGGAATCACCCCAGAAGATTATCCTGGAAATCCGTTAGCCGGAATTGCATTACAGCGAGAGCTTGAAGAACGAGCATTTGAGTTAGGTGGAAGAGATTACAAAGCTCCGGGCCAATTGATTGGGGACTTTCTAGCTGGACAAGCTTCGACGACGCTAGGATCCGTTACACCGTCCTATACACCGGGGGTTCGGCTGTGTGATTTGGGCACAAGTTTGCCAGATTTTGCGATAGAAGCCTTAAAAGAAGCGATACCGGCCTTTGAAAAACAGATTCGCGGATTTGCCATGAATGATGCGATATTGACGGGCGTTGAAACGCGCACTTCGTCCCCGATTCGGATTAAGCGGAATGACTCGTTTCAGAGTTTGAATACCCTCGGTCTATTTCCAGCGGGAGAGGGTGCGGGCTATGCCGGGGGAATTCTATCCGCCGGGATTGATGGTATTCGAGTGGCGGAAGCGGTTGCGTTGAGTATGGTTCGCGATCGGTAGGTGATTTCGATCAATTGCATACCACATTCAGTTTCGAGTTCAAATTAATGAAAGTCAAAATCAGCAGCAGCAGCAGCAACTGAAAATTCTTCAGCATTGTTTTGGACCACTTGCGAAACCTCGTCATGCATCAGATCCGGCGCATAGATCCCCTCGTACCCAACGTTTCCCCATGCTCTGATGTCCGAGACAAACCCAAAAAACTGGGTAAAAACTGGGATTGTTGGCCCCAATTAGGAAATTATTAGACAGATTGCCGATCGTACATCTCCCTGACTTCTCCTCGTCGAAATTGTCCCGCTGCAAGATTGGCCATTTGATTCCCCCGATTATGCCGATCGCTGTCTAAGCCATACCGATTGCGGTTTTTGATTTGCGCTAATCTTCCTTTTCGACCTAGCGCATCGCTATGACCCATGATGTGGTGGAACGTTGCAAATACTTTGGGATTAGCCTGGAATGCTGCAAGCTCTAGCCAAAGGTCACGATCGTTAATGGGATTGCCTTTGGTATTGAGCCAGCCATTATGCTTCCATTTGTTGATCCAATTATGATTAATCGCATCGATCGCATATTTGGAATCTGAAAAAATTGAACTCTGTTGTGAATTCTGTTGTGAATATTGTTGCAAATACTTTAATGCTGTGATCAATGCCAAAAGTTCAGCCCGCTGATGAGTGCTACGAGCTTCCGTTCCGCCCAGTGTCATTGTAGTATCGTCACTAAACCAAACAATCGCTGCATATCCACAAACGCCTCGTCCACCATAGGGCGCATATCCGCCGCTTCCGTCGGTGTAGATGGAACTGATCAAAAGAGGCGCTTGCACGGGCAATGTTGGGGCTTGTAAAATGGGATTAATTTAATTTTAAAGGCTTTTGGGAACCGGAATGCACATTACAATTTTGACCTATGGTTCTCGTGGGGATATTCAACCGTTTGTGGCGCTGGGTGTGGAGTTGATGCGATCGGGCCACAACGTTCGGATGGCAGTCCCTGCATTATTTAAAGAGTTTGTTATGGCCCAAGGGCTAGAATTTGCGGCCTTGTCTGGTGATCCACAGGCATTGTTGCGATCGGATGCAGGGCAAGAATTGTTGAAGGCGGGCGCGAATGGCTTGAAATTTTTGAAGAGCTTTGGAGATTTGGTTCGATTGGATTTGCCAGGGGTTTTGGCGGATTCTCTGGGGGCTTGTGATGGGACGGATTTGATTGTGGCGACGGGTTTTACATTTTGGGGCTTGGAGATTTCGCAGGCCATGAATATTCCCTGCGTTTTTGCCAATGTAAATGCCTTGAGTCCTACCCGTGAATTTGCAATTCCATCGGTGCCATCAGGATTAGTTCCGCCTATTTTAAATAAATTAACCTATCCGTTATCACAACACTCCGGACAGATTTTCAGTCGGTCAAGCCCTGAGAGAGCCGTATTCCAGTAGTCTCTGGTAGTTTGGATTTAATTTAACCAAAGTCGGGTCCAAACCAAACATTGCGATAAATAAGTCTAATAAATGCTCATT
>JAPLHZ010000200.1 GCA_026389365.1 Cyanobacteriota bacterium | reverse complement strand
GGCAAAAATCATCGACAGGGCAAAACAGTTCTTCTAAGCTAGACATAGGGGAGGAACCTGCTGATTGGTTTACAACTTCAGCCTAACGGATCCTCCTTTTTTTGACTTTTCTAGCCGTCTACCTTATCCAAAACTGACGTTATTGTATTGGATGCCTTTCATGTGGCGGTAACGCAGCGAACTCTGGGAACAAGTGGAAAGAGAAACAATTAGAGATATTGTGTAGAGATATTTAGGACTCCTTAGCTAACGATACGCGCCGTAAATTAAAACTCAAAATAAGCTCAAAATTTTTACTATAAAAATAGGTGTGTAAATCGATCGTAAATATAGATCAACTTACACACCTATTTCTTGCAAAAGCACTACTATTCCTGAGGCTCTTTGATTTTTTCTGGGATATTCAGCACTGGACGATAGTCATTGGGTGCTGCATTATCAGGCACAGGCGCTTCGATCGCAACTTCAGAACTTAGTTCAGCGTTCGGCTCTGCCCACGGATCCGCATCGGAAGCCGATAATTCCTCGCTTACTTCTGTCACCTCAACAGCGCTCACCACCGAAGCCGATCGTTGGATTGCCTGGGAATTGATCGTATCCACCACATCTGCTAGTTCGACATTATCGTAATTTTCATCATCGTAATCATCCTTTGGTTGCTCGTAGGGCGATCGGGGCGAGTTGCTGCTGGCAGTACTCCAGTTATCCTCAGGTTCATCTTCCACATAAAGACGGGCTTTCTGGGGCGGCTGGCTTTGGCGAACCTCTACTGGCTCCCAATTGTCCTCATCCCAAGTCTCCGCGATCGGTTCTGAGACCCGCTGAGGCTGACGTATGGGTGGGGTTTCTAAGGGAGTTTGTTGACCCGACGGAAGCTGGTTTTCTGTGCGAATTGGTGCTGGGGGCGCATATTCATTTTTGCGTTCCCAAGAGGCTTTACCCAGTCCAACGCGCTCCAAAAAGCCCACCGTGATCTGCACTAAGCGCTCCTCAGCGCCTTCATAGACAATCAACCGATCGGGTCCGCTGCTGACCACCTCGCTCATGGCCAACTCAAAAGTACTGACTACTTGATCTGGGATTAATGGAAAGCCTAAAGACGCAACCGCCAAGGTTTCGAGCTTGCCAGAGTCAATATCAAATTTATATCCCCTAACCTTGCCCAGCAATTCGCCCGTTTCGGTAATCACCTCGCAATTGATCAAACTGGTGTAGCGCTCCACGTCCACGTCTTCAATGACATTTTCGTCATCCACCAAAATCACATCCCCAATCTGACGAATGCTATCCAGCATCATGGGTTGGGGCGTACCGTAAAACAAATTTTGTCGCAGGCTGAGGGCGACGACCTCCTGACGATCGACATCTACCCATAGTTGACTCACGACCCCTAGCTTTCGACCCGTATCACGGGTGATGACTTGGGTTCCAAGGAAATCGGCTCGTTGGCGAAATTCTGCTGGCATGGGTCGTGGGAATCCTTTCTGTGAATCGTGTATTAATCGATCGTGGAATCTCAGTCAGTGTATCAAATTCAGTTCTCTCTGCAACGTTATCTATAAGTGTGGGTTGCCGATACTGGCGCGATCGCCTCAAATAACGCCGCAACTTTCGTCAGATCTTTATCTCCGGGGCTAATTTCCACACCACTGGACAGATCAATACCTTGCGGAGAGAGGATGTCCAATGCCGCGGCGAGATTCTCAGGCGTTAGTCCCCCGGCTAAAAACCAAGGCCGATCGGGCTTAAACGCGCTCAACGTCTCCCAGTCCAACACCAAACCTGTCCCGCCGCCCAACGTTGGATGGTACGCATCTAGTAATAACCAATCCACCACTGACGTATAGTCTTGGGTGGATTGTAGGGTTTCAGCGCTCTCAACTCGGAAGGCTTTAATAAGTTCTGTTGCGGGGAGTGCCGATCGGACTTGTTTGCAAAATTCGACTGATTCTGATCCGTGAAGCTGGACACTAGTGAGACCCGAGGTTTCGACGGTAGAAACGATCGTTTCCAGCTTGTGATTCATGAATACCCCAATCCGATGAGTTTCCTGCGGCAGTGCCATGGCAATCTCTCGGATTTGTTCAGGTGTCACATAGCGCGGTGATTTTTCCACACAAATAAACCCGATCGCATTCGCCCCAAGCCTTGCGATTTCTTTACCTTGTGCTGGAGTCATGATTCCGCAAATTTTTACCCGCAACATGTGAAACTCTCGATGCTAGTGATGTTTTCAGCATATCGAAAAGGGATGCCGATCGTAGAACTGTTCCCCGATTCCAGACTAAGATTTTACGACTAAAAAAGGTCGTCGGGCCTGAGCAGTTGACGATCGAACGTGATGGATAAAATCTAGGATATTCTCTCGATCGCACGATACCGTTATATTGAAACTCTCCTAACATATTCTATTTTAATAGATTACTCGCCAACATGAAAGATCGCCCCTCCCTCCCCTTCTCAATTCTAACTTCATCATTCTCCATTCTCCACCGCACCTAATGCCTTAAGAGTAGCGATTCTCCAAAAGGAGAGGCTTTCTGCTGAGGCAGAGGCTTCGCCAACGCCAACGCATTCGGGAGTTAAACCTTTGATACAAAAAGTTTTTCCAATCATAATTGCAACATTTCAATCAGCTTTTCATTTAAAAGTTGCATTTGATTGGGACCCAATTTTCCGAAACGCCTAATGATGCATTGTTTAGTGGATGTGGAAATTCGAGTGGTTCTAATTTTAGAGGAGAATTTCAATCCAGTTATAGAGAATTCAGGATCTTGTGGAGAGAGTGGAAGATCTTCTGGAAAAAGACGATCGATACTTTGGGAGGTAATTGCACAGAGCGTTACATCATCACCGATCGGATTTACCCAGAGAATGACGGCGGGACGGGGTTTAGAAAGACTAATATCTTGACTGAAAGGAAAACTAATCAGTACAACATCTCCTTTTTTTACCATTGGATCGGCTCTCCATCTTCAAACGTATACAGATCCGGTTCATCATGCCAAAAGTCAAATGAGCCTCCTCTTTCACTAAGTAGCATGAGTTCTTCAGTGGTGACTTCAGGATATTCGGTCAGTTCTTCATCAGCAAGACGCTGTTCGAGGACTTGACGCTCTGCGCTCGGAAGCGATCGAATAAGCTGAATAATAGATTCAACCATTTGGATATTGATAGTACGATCGTTGGCGTAGCCTTCCGGAACGGGAATCGTCTCTGTGTTCATTTGATGTTCCTCCTAGTAAATTCCATTTTAATATATTTTGCAATTCTCCGATCGCCCCTCCCAATTCTCAATTCTCAATTCCTCATTCCCCATCCTCCACCGCTCCCAGCGCCTTAAGAGTAGCGATCGTGGCGGTGGTTAAACCTTTGACCCCAGTGATGTTCATGCCTTCGTAGGGGCGATCTGTTAATGTAAATAAACATTCACCTGTTTCGACATCCCATACTTTAATGGTTTCATCCCAGCTACCTGTAATAATTTGACTTTCATCAGCGTTGAACATTACTGAAGAAACCCAGTTTGGATGTCCTCGAAATATTTGCTTTAACTGCTTATTGTTCATATCCCATAGCTCAACCCGACTCAAGGTTGGAGGTTGAACCTCATTGCCACAAAGAGCGAGAAAATTATGGTTCTCCCAGAATTCCCGTGGAGGACGCTAGATGTGGTTTGAAGGCAATTGACAATCCTAGGGAATTTAGGTTGCTGGAAATCGCGTATACCCATTAAGGTCGAGAGTGAGGCGTTGAAAGAGACGATTCACAT
>JAPLHZ010000260.1 GCA_026389365.1 Cyanobacteriota bacterium | reverse complement strand
GGAATGTGAATCTGATTCTCCATGAGGCCCCTCGCTTGCTGGCTAACATCTTGATTTTACAGCCAATCGATGAACGCTATATCTGGATGCCGACCACGGCAATTCTAGGAGAACCATTTTTGTCAAGCCTTTGAACCTCAATGGAAGTGACCGTTCTAGGGGGTACGAAGATTCGTCGTTTTAGTCCTTTTAAAGGGGCAATCTGCCTCTATTTCCAGGGTGTAACGGTCTCAATAAAGGCTGAAACCCAATAAGTCCGTACCCCCCTTGAATGGTTACTTAGGATGAGATTTTAGCTTATAATTTTTTTAGTAATTTTTTTAGTAAATTGTCAGTGGAGCTAGTATCGTGAGCGAGTCTTTAGTTGAGGTTACTTTTGCACTAGATGATCCCAGTTTGGATGACAATGAGCGCCAAGAATTTACCAAGAAATTGCTGAAACAGCTACGGGAACAGGGTGATGCGGAAACTTTAGAGCGTACTGACGATCTAGACGCTGAGGTCGGTAGTAAGGGTGGCTTGGATAAGTTGGTAGGTGTATTGACGGCAACAGTACCGTTAGACAAAGTTATTAGCTTTATGGGATTTGTCGGCGGCAAGTTTGCAGAAAAGCCAATGAAAATCCATGTGAAAGATGGCGATCGCGAAGTAACTATCGAAACCACTGGCGAAAAAGCGGCTTTGATTGGTGAGAAAATCGCGAAGGGAGTATTGGACACAATGAGAAAGGATTTAGCTAATGGCTAAGAAGGCGCTATTGATTGGGGTAAGTCAGTATGAGGCGGGTTTGTCACCCCTTGCGGCTGCACCAAAGGATGTGGCGGCGATGTGGCGCGTGTTGCAAAGTCCTGAGCTTGGGGCTTTTGATGAGGTTAAGACGCTGATCGATCCTGACTTAGAGGCAATGCAAACGGCGATCGATTTGTTGTTTCAAAGCTGTCAAAAGGGCGATTTGGGTTTGCTCTATTTTTCAGGGCATGGGATTACGGATGATAGCGATCGCCTATATCTGGCAACGCGCCGTACTAGTAAGGATACTTTTCGGTCTACGGCGGTATCAGCGAGTTTTATTCATGGCATCATGCGCGATCGCAGTTATCAACGGCAGCACGTTCTGATTTTGGACTGCTGCTATAGTGGGGCGTTTGCGGAGGGTTGGCAGTCGAAAGGCGTGGATGTAAAGCTGAAGCCACAGCTTGAGGTGGAGGGGAGTGTGGTATTGACTTCTTCGACTTCGACGCAAAAATCCTATGAAGATAAGGAGGGGGAACTGTCGCTCTATACAAATTACATCGTGCAGGGGATTGAGTCGGGGGCGGCGGAATCTGATGGGGATGGGATGATCTCGGCGGATGAGTTGCATGAGTATGCTAAGCGTCATGTGCAGTCGGCGAAGCCTGCGATGAAGCCAGAGATTTATGGGTTTAGGCAGGGGATTAAGATCGTTTTGTCTAGGGCGAAGGTGGATACGAAGTTAGAGTATCGCCGTTTGGTAGAGAGATATGCTGAAAATGGCGAGATATCTTTTGTGGGTCAGGATATTTTGGAGTTTCAGCGCGAGAGGTGGGAGTTGTCGGATGAGGTTGCCATAGCGATCGAGAATGAGGTGTTAGAGCCAGATCGTAAGCGATTGAAAAATTTAGAGCGCTATGAAAAATCTTTGGAAAGAGCTTGTAAAAAGCAGTTTCCTTTGACTGAGAAAATTCTCGGTCAGTTTAAAGATTTGCAGGAAGTTTTGGGATTGAGAGATGAAGATGTTCTGGCTATTCAAGAACGAGTTATGTCTTCTTACATAGAAGTGCAAAAACAACATGAACTAAAAATTGAGAAGCAACGTCTGATTGCATTAGAGCAACTAAGACAATCAGAGCTAAGAAAACAGCAAGAGCTAGATTTAGAGAACCAAAGACTTGCGGAATTAGAACAACAAAGACTTCGGGATTCTGAGCAAGAAAGGCTCAAGACTGAAGCTAAACTTAAAGCCGAGCGTGAAGCAGAGCAAAAAAGACAAGAACAGCAAAAGCTTACGGAATTAGAACAACAAAGACTTAGGGATGCTGAGCAAGAAAAGCTTAAGGCTGAAGCTAAACTTAAAGCCGAGCGTGAAGCAGAGCAAAAAAGACAAGAACAGCAAAGACTTGCGGAATTAGAACAACAAAGACTTAGAGATGCTGAGCAAGAAAAGCTCAAGGCTGAAGCTAGACTTAAGTCTGAGCGTGAAGCTGAGCAAAAAAGACAAGAACAGCAAAGGGTTGCAGAATTGGTACAACAAAAACTTCGGGATGCTGAGCAAGAAAAGCTCAAGGCTGAAGCTAAACGTCAAGCTGCTCGTGAAGCTGAACAACAAAGACAAGAACAGCAAAGGCTTGCGAAATTAGAACAACAAAGACAACGAGAGGCTGAAAAAAAACAAAGACTTTTAGAGGTTGAACGGCAAAATATACAATCAAGGACAGATGACGCTCGATCTTCTCCAAGTATTGTGGAGCAGACTATCGATCGGATAATAAAACCAAAAAACTTGTATCTGATTATTGGTGTATCAGCGATCGCGGCGATCGCCTCTCTTGTAATTTATATGCTTTGGCAACAATCTGAATCTAATAAACGATTATCTATTGAACTGGAAGCTGTTAACAGCCTAAAAACGACAGGGAAATATCAGGAATGTATCGATCGGGCTAAAAGGATATCCACAAATGGAAATGATGCTAGGGCGCAGAGTCTGTTGCAGGAATGTCAGAGTGGGCTGAACGAGATTGAGGAGAAATCCCAATTGCTAGAAGCTAAAAAATTTGCAGCAGATAACAAATTACAAGATGCTCTGAGAATTGTGGCAAAGATTAACACCAATAGTTCTGTTTATGCTGATTCTCTGAAATTAGCCGAACAATGGTCGTCAGGGCTTTTAGTTAATGCTACGAAAAAATACCAAGAGGAAGGAAAATTACAAGAAGCGATCGCTTTATTGAAAGTAATACCTAAAAATGTTGCTACAGGTAAGGCGACCGAGCAACTACCATCTAAGTGGCAAGCGGAATGGAAGGCTAATGAAACTGCTCTAAAATCAGCCAATAATGCTATTAAAGAAAGTAGATGGAACGATGCGATCGCGGAATCTAAGAAGATAACTACTCCTTACTGGCAAAAACAAACCGAGGCGATCGTGCAAAAAGCAAATGCGGCTTTAGTTTCAGTTCCAGTGTCTGCGCCTGAGCCTCAGGCGCAACCTACTTATGAACCTCAACCCCAGCCTAGATACGACCCACAACCCAGCGTCAGCAACAACGAACCTCCGCAAAGAGAGCCACAAAGAGAGCCAAAAATCATTCTAGATCCAGTTAATCCTGGCAGATAAAAGTTCTTAAATCAGCTTCCTAAGTTGATCGCGAGCTTTTATTGCAGATGAAAAGTCTGGCTTTAATTCGCTCGCTTTATTAAAAGCATCGAGGGCTTCTGTGTATCTCTTTAAATTTACCAATGCCGAACCCTTGCCATACCAAGAGTCTTCAGAACCCAGATCGCGAGTGAAATCCACTTTACTATTGTCATCGTAATAATTATTCAGAGATATTGCCTTATCAAATTGCATTAAAGCATTTTGAAATTCACCGAGGTTTATATAGGCTATTCCTTTAAGATGCCATACTTTAGAAATGTAAAGCCTATTAGGATTATTCTTAGTCAGAATATCATTCAAGATAGCAAGTGCCTCTTGATTTTTACCTAATGCAATGAGAGATCTAGCTCCATAATACAAAAGTAACTGATTCTCTGGCATAAGACTATGTGCTTTGTCATAAGACTCAAAAGATGCTTGATACCTTGTTAGATTATAAAGTGCATTGCCTCGATTATTCCAATAATCAGGATTGTCAGATTTCAGTTGAGTAGCTTTGTCATAAGACTCAAATGCTTCTCGATAGCGTTCTAACTGATGAAGTGCATTGCCTCGATTATTCCAATAATCAGGATTGCTAGACTCAAATCGAGTAGCTTCGTCATAAGACTCAAATGCTTCTTGATAGCGTTTTAGCTGAAGAAGTGCATTGCCTCGAACATTCCAAGAAACAGGATTGTCAGGATTCCTTTGAGTGGCTGGATTGCTAGGATTAATTTTAGTGGCTTTATCATACCACTCAAATGCCTCTTGATAGCGTTTTAGATAATAAAGTGCCTCGCCTCGATTGATATCATCCTTATCTCGCCAATCTCCCGCTTGAGTAGCTTTGTCATAAGAATCCAATGCTTCTTGATAGCGTTCTAACTGAAGAAGTGCATTGCCTCGATCACACCAAATATAGCCATACCTAGGATCAAGTTGAGTAACTTTGTCAAAGGACTCAAAAGCTTCTTGATAGCGTCTTAACAAACTAAGTGTCTTGCCTCGTCTATGCCAATATCTAGCATTTTTAGGGTCAAGTTGAGTAGCTTTGTCATAGGACTCAAAAGCTTCTTGATAGCGTCTATTTGAATAAAATTCTTGTCCTTGCTTTTCAAAATCCGCAGCAGTCGATTGAGATAAAAGAATTGATTGTTGTTGAGAAGGAAGTTTCGCGTTTACTGGCTGTACGAGTTGAGGAAAGTTTAAAATAGCTGAAGCTACTACTAACTCCAAGAAAAATGGACAGGATATATGAAATAGCGAATGAAGTAATGACTTAACTCTTGCTTGATAACAATTTTGCATTACCTGACACCTACTGACCGCTACTATAATTTCAATCTCCTCCTAATTAAAACATATTGATAACATTTATAGCAAACCTAAAATTATAAAATTATTTGTTACTAATCAGAGTAAAAGATACAAAAAGAAAGAGATGAATGTGTTAAAGATAGATTAACAAGCAAAAAAGTTATGTCAAATATCAGTCGAGAGCATATAGAAAAAGCATATGAGCAGGGAGTCGAAGCAATAATATTGCTGATAGGGTCGATTGTGAAAGAATATGGAAATCAACTG
>JAPLHZ010000304.1 GCA_026389365.1 Cyanobacteriota bacterium | reverse complement strand
TGAGCATTTATTAGACTTATTTATCGCAATGTTTGGTTTGGACCCGACTTTGGTTAAATTAAATCCAAACTACCAGAGACTACTGGAATACGGCTCTCTCAGGGCTTGACCGACTGAAAATCTGTCCGGAGTGTTGTTAAAAGAGACTTTGCTTTTGCGGGGCTAACGCCGAAACCCTTCCCTGACGATGCCGAGTGCCCGTAGATGCAGGGGATAAAGTGTGTCTTCAATTCCCTGCACAGTGGCATTCACTTTATTGCGCGAGTTTGCCGCGATCGCCAGATTATTGAGTCTGCGATCGCGCGCTTCTTTTGTCTCAGTTTGTCGATTGTAAGCGTTAGTTTCGAGAACTAAGTTCGCATCGAATTGTTTCTGGAAACTGGCATTGGTGCGAGCGCCCAGAGTACGGCTGGCAGCCAAAATACTCAAATAATCAAGAATGATGCAGCGACTATTGGGCATGACCATATAGTTTTGCCTGCCATTGCAGTCTTGAGCCTGAGCCGATTGAGCCATTAGAGCGGACATAGATAGCGCGATCGCTAGGATAATTATTTTCATTGGAAAACCTCAGCCTTAAGAGTTAGCGCGCTTATTATGCGCATTTGAAGCAAGCCGCTAGAGATGCCCCTAGATTGCCCTATCGCCTGCCATAGCGAGCCGTCTAGGGGCAAGTTTCCATTCAAGTGTTTGCCCCTATTAAAAGAGACAAATACAAGCAATTGAAGCAATGCCACTGCGGTCACTATTTCCATTCAAGTGTTTGCCCCTATTAAAAGAGACTCACAGAACACCCTATGGCTGACCGTTTAGAAATCGTCAGGTTGTTTCCATTCAAGTGTTTGCCCCTATTAAAAGAGACTCGCAATAGCAGCTCGTACTATTGGTGGCCTTAATAAGTTTCCATTCAAGTGTTTGCCCCTATTAAAAGAGACTAGACAAAAGGCTAGAGCGGTCAGTCACCACAAATACGGTTTCCATTCAAGTGTTTGCCCCTATTAAAAGAGACCAATTGTTTCCCAGCTTCCCAGAACCTACACTGACTAATGAAGCCAGGTTTCCATTCAAGTGTTTGCCCCTATTAAAAGAGACACTAATTCCTAGAGGCGAGAACACTTGCCCTCCGACAATGTTTCCATTCAAGTGTTTGCCCCTATTAAAAGAGACTATTTAGTTTTGTTTAATTCAAATGCGATCGTCCTTAGTGAGTTTCCATTCAAGTGTTTGCCCCTATTAAAAGAGACACGCAGTTTGGGTGACTCGGTGCGACTCTCACCCTAAAAACGTTTCCATTCAAGTGTTTGCCCCTATTAAAAGAGACCAGTATCTCGTCGTCGAGATAGCGCGAGAATAACTTATTAAGTTTCCATTCAAGTGTTTGCCCCTATTAAAAGAGACGGTAATAGCATTGAGCTAGTACCTTCCCGCACTGTGCGGGTTTCCATTCAAGTGTTTGCCCCTATTAAAAGAGACCCTCCCAACATGCGTAAACGGGGAACAATTCCCTATAAAGTTTCCATTCAATTGTTTGCCCCTATTAAAAGAGACTTGAAAGAATTGAATGATTGTAGTCTGTTGGAAATTGCTTTGTTTCCATTCAATTGTTTGCCCCTATTAAAAGAGACCGTAGTAGATAAGAAAGGAGTTGAAAAACTTACAGTTTCCATTCAATTGTTTGCCCCTATTAAAAGAGACCTATAAAGAAGTACCTCGTCTACGGCGGATCACATACGACAAAGTTTCCATTCAATTGTTTGCCCCTATTAAAAGAGACCGCGTCACAAACGGCGGAGAGCGGATACTTGTCAAGGGTTTCCATTCAATTGTTTGCCCCTATTAAAAGAGACTTAATATAAGTGAGATTGTTTAGAGAAGAGGTATTGAGTTTCCATTCAATTGTTTGCCCCTATTAAAAGAGACCGAATGCTTTCTATTAGCGATCCCGATTACTTGTCGTAGTTTCCATTCAATTGTTTGCCCCTATTAAAAGAGACCTAAGGCGGCAATAGTCAAAGCCATGTCTGACTTTAGTGTTTCCATTCAATTGTTTGCCCCTATTAAAAGAGACTCGGAGAATGACTAATGACTGATCTAATTTATGACATCATTCAGTTTCCATTCAATTGTTTGCCCCTATTAAAAGAGACTTTACCAGAAATATTACCATGAACCACGTTGCCGAAGTTTCCATTCAATTGTTTGCCCCTATTAAAAGAGACACATTATCGGAGTATTTGAAGATGAGAATTACACAAACAAGTTTCCATTCAATTGTTTGCCCCTATTAAAAGAGACTCTTGCCGATATAGATACGGCTATCGAGTCTAGGGCTTGGTTTCCATTCAATTGTTTGCCCCTATTAAAAGAGACACGACACAGCTTCATCATTCACTACCTCGATAGATACCGATAGGTTTCCATTCAATTGTTTGCCCCTATTAAAAGAGACATCTCCCAGGTCAGCGGTACATCTCGCAAGCTATACCTAAGTTTCCATTCAATTGTTTGCCCCTATTAAAAGAGACGTCGAGTACTAAGCTTACGTGGTTGTTACCCACACAGTAGCCAGTTTCCATTCAATTGTTTGCCCCTATTAAAAGAGACTTGAGTTTCTTATAGCACGCAAGCCTTTGTTTGTGTTAGTAGGTAAGTTTCCATTCAATTGTTTGCCCCTATTAAAAGAGACTCCCAGTCGTGACCCACTAGGTAAGAACCTACGCAAGGTTTCCATTCAATTGTTTGCCCCTATTAAAAGAGACATTCAATCTTTTATCCGCTATCACTGCTACTGTATCCACCGGTGGGTTTCCATTCAATTGTTTGCCCCTATTAAAAGAGACGTGCTGAATATGGGACTTAATTTACCAACTGCTACATCATTCGGTTTCCATTCAATTGTTTGCCCCTATTAAAAGAGACTGAGATAATCGCTAGCGCTCTTAATGAATTACAAACCAGTTTCCATTCAATTGTTTGCCCCTATTAAAAGAGACAGACATGCCTATATTGTTACTCAATAATAAGAGAGATGGCTCTCGTGTTTCCATTCAATTGTTTGCCCCTATTAAAAGAGACTCGCTAGTTCCTTGTTACGTTGTGCCAATGCGATTGCGTTGGCTAAGTTTCCATTCAATTGTTTGCCCCTATTAAAAGAGACCTACCGATACGCTGTAAACAATTATCAATTAGGATTCGTTTCCATTCAATTGTTTGCCCCTATTAAAAGAGACAAGTTTATGTTAGTTTGTAGCGTAGGATACAGAATTAGATGTTTCCATTCAATTGTTTGCCCCTATTAAAAGAGACCTAAAGGATGGCTTCTAGATTTCATAGTAGGCGGTGAGGTTTCCATTCAATTGTTTGCCCCTATTAAAAGAGACTCCAGCGAAGCCCAAAAACTTTCTAGCGACACACAGGGTTTCCATTCAATTGTTTGCCCCTATTAAAAGAGACGGCGGAGGGAACCAGTGGACCTCAGGGATACAGTATGCAAGTTTCCATTCAATTGTTTGCCCCTATTAAAAGAGACCGATCGGATCATACTTGTGACCCGATCGCTATATACACAAAACAAGTTTCCATTCAATTGTTTGCCCCTATTAAAAGAGACAAGAAACGGCACCGCATTTTAGAAAAACACTTTGCGGTTTCCATTCAATTGTTTGCCCCTATTAAAAGAGACACCGCTGCACTTGCAATTATGGGCGGTGTGGCTCCGATCGCCGTGTTTCCATTCAATTGTTTGCCCCTATTAAAAGAGACAAAGCGGGATTAATCGAAGTTCCATCGGATGCTCTAGCGTTTCCATTCAATTGTTTGCCCCTATTAAAAGAGACCCAATCGATCGGTGATTCGATCGGCTCGAATGATCCGACATGTTTCCATTCAATTGTTTGCCCCTATTAAAAGAGACTTGAAGACTACGAGATCGCCGTTAGGGACTGGAAGTTTCCATTCAATTGTTTGCCCCTATTAAAAGAGACCATTCTGAAAAAGCCATCCTGGGCGAAGAAAAGCGTAGTAGGTTTCCATTCAATTGTTTGCCCCTATTAAAAGAGACTATCGTAAAAGCGGTTAAGGAGTCTAAAGAGGGTGTTAGCTGTCTAGTTTCCATTCAATTGTTTGCCCCTATTAAAAGAGACTTCCCTGGGATTTGTTCAGACAAATACTTTGCAGCCTCAGCCAGTTTCCATTCAATTGTTTGCCCCTATTAAAAGAGACTCTGAGAAGAAACCGGAGGCGGCAAACATTTTACTCGTTTCCATTCAATTGTTTGCCCCTATTAAAAGAGACTGGATTTAGGATCGCCAACTAGCAAGATTTCCAAATCTCTAGAGTTTCCATTCAATTGTTTGCCCCTATTAAAAGAGACGACGGCATTGACAATTTGCTCCAAATTTAGCGGACTGATTGTTTCCATTCAATTGTTTGCCCCTATTAAAAGAGACATTATCTACCGTGTTATTGATAGTCCACTATGTAGACTTGTTTCCATTCAATTGTTTGCCCCTATTAAAAGAGACCGAATACGAAAACTCCCAACGCCGATCAATTGTCCAGGTTTCCATTCAATTGTTTGCCCCTATTAAAAGAGACTAGAAAAAATAGGAGATAAACCAGATGATACTCTTAAACGTGTTTCCATTCAATTGTTTGCCCCTATTAAAAGAGACTATCGAGGTCAATAAATTTTTTTGAGATTAGTACTGGTTATGTTTCCATTCAATTGTTTGCCCCTATTAAAAGAGACTTATCCCTATGTATTGACTTCCCAAATCATATCTCAGTCGGTTTCCATTCAATTGTTTGCCCCTATTAAAAGAGACCTTGATAGTAGATTTTTCACACCGGGCAATTGAGTTCCTCCAGTTTCCATTCAATTGTTTGCCCCTATTAAAAGAGACAAACAGAGCTAGTATCGCAGCGTATCCTTCAGCTAAAGTTAAGTTTCCATTCAATTGTTTGCCCCTATTAAAAGAGACTTTTTCTATTTACATTGAATCTATTTGGTATCATAAATCACCTAGAGTTTCCATTCAATTGTTTGCCCCTATTAAAAGAGACGGGCTTGGTTGAATTTACGGAAGGATTTTCTTGCATTGAACGTTTCCATTCAATTGTTTGCCCCTATTAAAAGAGACAAATCACGCCGTAAGCGTCGCCTGGAGTGTTGCCGTTTCCATTCAATTGTTTGCCCCTATTAAAAGAGACTGAGGCCGTAAGACCTCACTAACTACGCGCGACTATCCTTGTTTCCATTCAATTGTTTGCCCCTATTAAAAGAGACAAAACAAAACAAGCTCAACATTCCGAGCGCCTAAAGTTTCCATTCAATTGTTTGCCCCTATTAAAAGAGACTTAATATAAGGTATGTTCGATCGCAGCAAAGCGAACAAAAGTTTCCATTCAATTGTTTGCCCCTATTAAAAGAGACTCAATTCGATCGAGCTTTTATTCCCATTTAGATAGAACTGTTCGGTTTCCATTCAATTGTTTGCCCCTATTAAAAGAGACTTCAGATAACGCCTTGCTCGGTTCGATCGTTGGTGTTTCCATTCAATTGTTTGCCCCTATTAAAAGAGACAATCCCGCTATTAATCTAATAGCGGGATTTTAAGGATTTGTTTCCATTCAATTGTTTGCCCCTATTAAAAGAGACTTCGTAGATAATCCTCACTATAAATCAGTAAAACGCTTTGGTTTCCATTCAATTGTTTGCCCCTATTAAAAGAGACAAGGGAATAGTACTGGGGGCGGATCGTCTTCTTCATTTGTTTCCATTCAATTGTTTGCCCCTATTAAAAGAGACCAGAGCGCACCCGTTACTGATACACCACCCGAAGGTGAAGTTTCCATTCAATTGTTTGCCCCTATTAAAAGAGACCATAACGATAACGGTACCACAATATTCGAACGTGTTGTTTCCATTCAATTGTTTGCCCCTATTAAAAGAGACTATACAAATGGTGCGTTGAATGGCTGCAAGGCGCTCCTAGTTTCCATTCAATTGTTTGCCCCTATTAAAAGAGACCCCGATACCAGTGCCTACGTTACCATAGGTGTCAACCCAGCGATTGTTTCCATTCAATTGTTTGCCCCTATTAAAAGAGACCGGCGTTATCTGACATATCTATAAAGGAGAAGGTAATAATGGTTTCCATTCAATTGTTTGCCCCTATTAAAAGAGACCAGTAGCTGCTAAGATGGCAGCAGTTACTAAGGAAGGTTTCCATTCAATTGTTTGCCC
Organism: Cyanobacteriota bacterium; assembly: GCA_026389365.1. Classification (GTDB taxonomy): domain Bacteria; phylum Cyanobacteriota; class Cyanobacteriia; order Leptolyngbyales; family Leptolyngbyaceae; genus JAAFJU01. The sequence goes on along the minus strand of JAPLHZ010000304.1, from coordinate 24,067 downwards.
CTATTAAAAGAGACTTGCACCGTAGGACGAGGCAAAGGCACCATTCTTACACAGTTTCCATTCAATTGTTTGCCCCTATTAAAAGAGACCCGTAGGCGCTGACGGTTTATGCCTTGCCTACGGGTTTCCATTCAATTGTTTGCCCCTATTAAAAGAGACTAGACCTTGCTTACCTGGTATCGGTTAGCTATGAGAACGGTTTCCATTCAATTGTTTGCCCCTATTAAAAGAGACAAGCTAAGGGATGGCTTCTAGATTTTATAGTCGGGGGCGAATCAGTGTTTCCATTCAATTGTTTGCCCCTATTAAAAGAGACATTCAACGAATTGCCCACGGCAACTAATGGGACGCAGTTTCCATTCAATTGTTTGCCCCTATTAAAAGAGACTTACTTGTGCGCAACAGCGCACAAATCCAACCCATCCCGCATGTTTCCATTCAATTGTTTGCCCCTATTAAAAGAGACGAGTACCAGGCTGATATTATTGTTACCTACACAGTAGCGTTTCCATTCAATTGTTTGCCCCTATTAAAAGAGACTGCGCTATTACGAAAATACGGCCCCGCTGCTATCATGTATGTTTCCATTCAATTGTTTGCCCCTATTAAAAGAGACTGTCACTCAGGATCAGTTAGACGAAGCCAAGGGATGGTTTCCATTCAATTGTTTGCCCCTATTAAAAGAGACTCATACGTACTACGGTACAAACGTACTACGGTACAAAGTTTCCATTCAATTGTTTGCCCCTATTAAAAGAGACCGGTTCAAAAAAGCCAAGGTGGCTCCCCATTGTAGCTAGTTTCCATTCAATTGTTTGCCCCTATTAAAAGAGACTTTTGTTGCGATCATTGCCTCAACGTGTATCCGTATCTCTAGTTTCCATTCAATTGTTTGCCCCTATTAAAAGAGACGAAAGTATGGCCCCGCTGCTATCATGTACGCTATCGAGTAGTTTCCATTCAATTGTTTGCCCCTATTAAAAGAGACAAGCTATTCCAAAAGTTATAGAGATAACTGTCGGTGAATGTTTCCATTCAATTGTTTGCCCCTATTAAAAGAGACACGAGAGGCGGCTGCACTAGATGCAATTCATTTACTGGTTTCCATTCAATTGTTTGCCCCTATTAAAAGAGACGTCGCAGTGCGTCAAATGCACTACGGTACAAATGTACTAGCCGTTTCCATTCAATTGTTTGCCCCTATTAAAAGAGACCCATAGGGGTAGTCACCGTACCAGTCAGCGTGATAGGTTTCCATTCAATTGTTTGCCCCTATTAAAAGAGACAGTTATAGAGATAACTGTCGGTGAATTTGCCGAATTAGTTTCCATTCAATTGTTTGCCCCTATTAAAAGAGACGTATACGTGCCAGCGGTGAGCGCAAGGTGTTCAATTAGTTTCCATTCAATTGTTTGCCCCTATTAAAAGAGACTGTATCTGCTTGGCAAGTCATAAACCAGCTATCCTCCCAGTGTTTCCATTCAATTGTTTGCCCCTATTAAAAGAGACACTGAATGGTGCATCACGTAGTGAGTACGGACCAGCAGGTTTCCATTCAATTGTTTGCCCCTATTAAAAGAGACCATACCACAGGGAGGGTCGTATGGTCGGAGTTCGAGACTGTTTCCATTCAATTGCTATTAAAAGAGACGGTAAGCGGTAGGTCTAAGACCTACCGCTTACCTGGTTGGTTTCCATTCAATTGTTTGCCCCTATTAAAAGAGACCTGTGGAGAAACAAGAGATTCAATACCGGCGGCAGACGTTTCCATTCAATTGTTTGCCCCTATTAAAAGAGACATCGGTTAGAGTTTGATATAGACGCACAAAATCCTAATAGGTTTCCATTCAATTGTTTGCCCCTATTAAAAGAGACTTGGAACGACGGACTAACCCGTGATAATGGTTACTGTGGTTTCCATTCAATTGTTTGCCCCTATTAAAAGAGACTGATGAGAACACCGCACGTAGTGCCGCCTCTAAAGGTTTCCATTCAATTGTTTGCCCCTATTAAAAGAGACACCTTGAGTCGATTACCTCGCGGGTAAAACTAACGGAGTTTCCATTCAATTGTTTGCCCCTATTAAAAGAGACAATTCATATTACAGATATTAAACGTGAGACTGCAAAATTGTTTCCATTCAATTGTTTGCCCCTATTAAAAGAGACCATTGTGGCGGCTACACTCGATAACACTGCGAATGTCAATCGCTGGTTTCCATTCAATTGTTTGCCCCTATTAAAAGAGACTATAGTGTGTTGTCATCGAGCCATAGCCCGATACCAGTGGTTTCCATTCAATTGTTTGCCCCTATTAAAAGAGACTACTAAGGTTATCTAGGTACTCCATAGCACCATAAAGGTTTCCATTCAATTGTTTGCCCCTATTAAAAGAGACAGCGCATAAAAGATTGAATGTAGACATGATAGTTACCTAGGTTTCCATTCAATTGTTTGCCCCTATTAAAAGAGACCTCGTTAAACAAGATTGATGTGAGGCTAGAGCAACCCTGCGAGGTTTCCATTCAATTGTTTGCCCCTATTAAAAGAGACAGGGCTGTTATTCCCGAACGGTTCACTGAATACGGCCCGTTTCCATTCAATTGTTTGCCCCTATTAAAAGAGACTACGTAACAAAAACCCGTAGAGTTCTAGTGACTGCGAGTTTCCATTCAATTGTTTGCCCCTATTAAAAGAGACTTGTGAGGGTCTTCACGACTGATTGTTACGGGAGTTTCCATTCAATTGTTTGCCCCTATTAAAAGAGACTTCTTGCCGTTTCGTTGTAGTGTTGACCGCCTAGACAACACGTTTCCATTCAATTGTTTGCCCCTATTAAAAGAGACGGGATGAGAGTTGAGCCTGTTCATACTGGCAACAGTGATGTTAGGGTTTCCATTCAATTGTTTGCCCCTATTAAAAGAGACTGGTATGATTTATCATGCTGAAACTCACCAAAAAATCAAGACAAGGTTTCCATTCAATTGTTTGCCCCTATTAAAAGAGACCAACTAAAACACGTTACACATTAGCCAGACAGCAGCAAGGGTTTCCATTCAATTGTTTGCCCCTATTAAAAGAGACCCCATCCATTAGACCCCATATCTGGCCTGATGTCTAGCCACCGTTTGCGAGGGTCAGCCCAAACCGGGGATGTTTTCCCACATTGAGCCGTCAGAAAATCGCCAAAACCCTTATCCCACAAAGTATCGAGGCTCCCAACGCAACAATCACCCTTTCAGCCAAAACCAATGAGGCTCGCAACCCCAAATCCTTAAACGATCGTAGACCCCGGCGGCTCCACAATTTCCACCCCACCCCAAACCTCAACCCCCTGCAACATTTGCTGCGAAATCGGATATATCCGAATCTTATCCTCCTCCAGCTTCACCCGCGATCGGAGTCGTTTCTGAAGCTCCTTGTACTTTGCCACCGACAGCGCACACTCAAACACACTGTATTGCACCCGTTGCCCATAGCCCTCCAATAAATCCGCCACCTTCTTGCGCCGCTTATTACATGGAATATCATAAGCCACCACATAAATCAGCATCCTCCCCCTCACCGAATCAAATACGGCACATACGATCGACTCGGATCATAAATAAAACGCTTATACGCCTTCACCTGCTGCGACAACAAATTCCAACGAGGCTCATTCTCCACCACCATCTCCATCCGCTGCAAAAACGCCTGCAAAAACTTACGCCGCCCCGACTGATTCAAAAAACATCCCCCATCATGAAACTCAAAATCCGTCACCGCATCAATTAATCCCCGATTCACCAAATACAACACCAGCGAATCAACAATAGGCGATCGAAACTCCTCAATCAAATCCGAAGCCAACGCCGCATGACGCTCACTCCCCTGATGCAAACAGCCGCAATAGGGATCTAATCCCTGAAGCTCAATCAGCGTCAGCAAATGACTCCACAACACCTGATAGCCAAAACTCAGCATCGCATTCACCGGATTCCCAGGCGGACGACGCGATCGCACCATAAACACAAACGCCTCCCCATCCAAACAATCCCCAAACGCTGCAAAATAACTCGCCGCACCCGCACCCTCCAACCCCATCAATCGGGGAATCGATCCCGCCTCCCCCGCCTGTTGCACCAAATACGCCAAACTATCGATCGCCAAAGCCGTCAGTTCCGACGATCGTCGCCGCTGTTGACGCATCAAAATCACCCGACTATTCTTTAGTTTCGCCTGAACAATCGATCGTGCCGTTTGCAACTGAAGTTCAGGCTCCAATAACTGTTGATTTCGCGACAACTGCCGATAGCCCTGCGCGATCGACAGCACCCGACCATAACAACGGCCCATCCGTGAGAGATAGGCGATCGTAATCTCCCGCTGCAAACACGCTTGGATCACCTGCGTCGTCACCTGAGACCTACCAAAAATCAAAATCTGCTCTAGCAGCGGCAACTGCACTTCATCCAGAATCACCTCCCCGCGCTTAATCAAAACCGACTCATGCCGCAGCGACAAATAACAACCCTGCTGAGAAACATAAAGCGTTTTCACAGAACTATCCTCACCCATCAAAACCGATCTAAATCGCGGCTATTGCGTCGATCAAGCCCAGAATCAGGAGGAATGCGATCGCGTTGTATGGATAAAGTCACCCGATCGACCACCGTTCCAGTGATATAAGTTGCGATCGTCACTAACACCGTATTAATAATCACTGCCGCTAACCCCAATGGAGCAATCAACAAAATTACTAACGTTAAAGTTCCATTGATACCTGCGATCGAACCATTACGAACTTGTAAAGCACGAGGAGAAAGATACATTAGTTATTCCTATGAATTGTTCAGGTAGATACTTCCTGGTATTTGACTATTTGACTTAAATAGAACGATCGAGCCGCTCACAAATTTGATCATTTAAACGATCGAATGGATTATCATCAGTCACCCCAATCACCCGCCTCATCAGCTTGCTCAAAACTGATCGTAGCTTTGGCTCATCTTCAATTTCAGACACTCCGACAAACTCATGAACAGAATCATTACGCAGATCGCAGTAATCCTTAAGCTCCTTAATCAATTGAAGAGGTCCTATGAATTGCTGACTGTATTCCAAAATTGCAATCAGCACATATGGAGTAATAATACTATCTAGCCAGAGTTGATTCCCTGACGGCCCTCGGTATTGTTGTAGATATTGATAAAGCCTCCCCTGATCAAATTCTCGAATTGCATTCCAATAATAGCTCCGATTGTTTGGACTACCAGAAATCTGTAACCCCATTTTCTCACGAACCAAGAAGAACAATAGATTCTCTCGTAAGCCAGAAACTTTAACCAAAAACTCAGCATACTGTTTGTTTTCCAATCGAATCAAAGCATTGAAATACACTTCTCTTAATAAGAAGCTCCTATCTTTCTGCCTCAACGCCGAAATCTCTCTAATCCACTGAGTATCGATATTCTTAGAGACTGGATTCAAGGAAGAAAATGCTCGATCGAAGTCCAACGAAAATCGATGGTATCCATAGCTCAACAACGCTAAAGTTACATCCGTAGCCAGCCCAGAAGCCTTAAGCGTCGTCAATGCCCCACTATAGTTATAATCCTGAACTTGCTGCTTAATGATCTTCAGATCAAACTCTTTTCGCAATATTCCCACATCAGTCTTAAAGACTCTGAGCTGATCGACTCCCATCTCTTTCGGATTACGAACCTGCCAAACATGGCTATGAGGCACATATCCCGCTGCTTGTAAGATGCTCCAAGATGACTTCATCACGGGAGTTCCTGACGAAGCATTAAACTCTAAAACATCTTCTGAATTAGACTTTGATCTCGCCCTCTCAAGCCCCGATCGAGCCGCTTCAACCGCCAACAACAAATTCACCGGATCATTCGATAACCGATCGTCAACGGGCATCAAATCAACAGATTCAGGTGCAAAATTGACCGGATCAGATTCGAGCCATGCTTTTGTATCGATCGCGTTCTGCTCTGTACCCGTAGTATGCAATAAAATAACATGCTTGATGACAGTTTGTTCTTGCAATAGATGCTTCACCAACGTAACGATCGATCCTTCGGTATCCGTCTTCGCAAAAGGATCTTGACTACCGACAAAAGAGAGAATAATACTTGCCATTGTTCAAATTTTGTTCAAATTAGATAGGGTTTACCAAAGTTGTTCAAAGTCACTACGATCGCGCAAAAAGTCGAGAAATTCCTGAGTCTTAGCAGCATTCTTACCCGATCGATTCGGAAAAATCGTCAGCAACTCAATAAACTCACCCGTATCTTTCGGCGGCATTTTCTCAGCAGTAGGCGGCAAATAGCGCGGATACATTCGATGCCACATTCGCCCAATCTGTTCCATGCTTCCGGTTAATTCAGACTTCTTAATCGATCGACTTCCCTCATAGGCTCCATGAAACCAGCGCACCGCCTCAGAATCATCCTTACCATCAGCAATTCGTCCCCAAACCTCAACATTTCCCTTTTTCCACGTTTCTCGCCAGGTCTCTACTTGTCCGATATTTTGCTGATTTTCAGACTCCACCCAAGAGATTGCTTTTTCTTGGACTTCCATCAGAAACCTTTTAACAGTACTAAGATCACTTTGGTTGTCTGTGACGTACAGACCTTCTGATTTATCAGCAAAGTTCCAATGACAACCAATCATCGGCTTATCATCGTCTTTGAAATAATCTGGATAGAAAAGACCATGATGAACTCTACGCCAAGATTTGCCAAAACCTCCAAGCAACATTGAGAATTTGACCAAACTCTCCAAGAATCTCTCTGCTTCTGGCGTAATATCAGCGACTTTCAGCAGATCTAACCGACCATTCCGTAGATGATAAGTTGACATAACAGTCTTTTGTGACCTATCGGGTGGCTGGTAGCTATGTTCTCTTAACTCTAGTTCTCCATCGACCTTGAAATCAATACCAACACATCCAACCACTGCACCATTTTCAATTCCGCCCCAGAGCTTTTTAGTAAGAACTTGCGTAGTTATTTCATCGGTGATGCCAGCCAGCAAACGTAATGTATGGCCTCGTAAAGCGGCTTTGAACATATTGGGACGAAACTCACAAGGCTTAAAGCGTTTAGACGAAAGTAGCTGAGACGTTAATCCTTGCCCATTCAGATGAATAGAAAGCAGAATCGGTTTACTTAGCTCAACTCCTTCTACAAAACCATACCCTGCACTAACCCGCGAACCAATCCCATTTCCTAGAGCTTTTTCCCATATCTGCTGAATCTCATTCCATTCAGTCGTAGATAGTTCCTTAATGCTAGAAATCCCAAACTTAAATCTGGGTTGATACAGTGAGATTTGAACATTCGCATTGTGTTTTGCGGTACCCTCTTGAACTTGATATTGCTCTTGCCCATGTGCTATGTCGAGAAGCCGATCAGATTGTGCCCACGTCATATCAGTAGGATAGCCTCCATGAAACCGTAAAATTCCAGGTTTAATCTGTTCTTCTTCTTCACCCCCACAGTAATAAATCTTCTTTTCTTTTGGACATTCTCTTCGGAAAGCCCATTTCATGCTGGAACCCGGAAAAAATGGTATTCCCTTTGAGCCGATCGCTGGACGAATGATCCCTTCATCTTGTCCTCCATTTGTTATCATTCTCCAACGAATCTGATATTCCCAAGTATGAACATTAGCTCCAAATTTTGGTAGTTCAACACTCGGCTTAACAGGACGACGTTTCCAAATGGGCACCCCTTCATCTAAGGGTTCTGGTACAGATGGACAACCTTTTAACCACTGATCAATCCATTTTTCTGCATCGTCAGGCTTGCCTGCATACTGAATATTGCCGCGATCTTTGATTTGGGCTTGAAACATGAGTGGAATATTCTTAGCATCTGATGAGTTGCTTAATTGAGTGTTCCCTACTTGCTTCTTTGAAGATGTTTGTTTTTTAGGCTCATTCGGTTCTGATCGCTTCTGCGACTTCAAGACAGGTTTAAGTTTATTCATTACCCATCTCACCATTTTTTTTAGATTTCTTCTTGTAGCGCTGTGTCCACCAAACGAGGCTATCGCACAGTTGCATCAACACGGCCAAAGTGACTTTGCGCTGTTCGATCGGGAACTGATCGTCCCACAATTTATCGGTCATGGCTTTGACTTGTGCGGTATTTTCAGGAGCGATCGGATCATTCGGAACATTGATTCCTGCTTCGCGCATGATGCTACAAAGCTCTGTCCAAGTAGCTTGCCAAAAGTCAGCCTTATCTTTCGTCTTACTTTCTCGCAGCAAGCGGAACTGTTCACCCCAAAATCGCTCTAGACCGTAAGCAGTCGTCATTCGCATTTTGTGACTTTCGCCCAGCACATCTTTTTGCACATCTTTTTTGTCTCGAAACTCCAACACTAATGCTTGAGCGCGTCGATCGATTTCATACAATTTCCAACTCATGAGATCGCTCCTTTCAAGGTAATTTGACAGTTTCCAAACCCGATCGACTCTAAACCACCCAAATAAATGTCCTGGCTATCTACACCTTCCCCAAACGGTTGCCAAGTTTCTTTTTTAGTTTCCCGAATCGCGATCGGAAATACCATCTGTGTTCCTTCTGGCAACGCTTCAATATTGAAGAATCCACCATCAACAACTGTTTTTTCCTTATCTTTCAAACGAACTCGGCTCTGGCGATACAATGCCATATCGTGAATCATCCCGATTTCATCATCTGCAACCACGATCGCAGGCAATTCCTGACCCAATGGAAACCAAGCCGAGAGATCACTACTTCTCTTTAATGTCAAAAAGCCAAAGTTAAAAAATAGCTTCTCTTCCTTGTTGATATTCAGTGGAGTCAGGGCTTTCGATCGGGTGTAAACCTCTGGAAGTGTGGCAGCTTTGAGCGTTGAATCATGAGCACCCGCAATGCGTTGATAGCGTTTTAGCAACTTTGGCGAAGTCACCCAAACGATCGGTTGACCCGGACAAAACACAGGCAGCCACAACAACGAAGCATACTCAAACTTAACGATCGATTCACTTATCGAGTCGGGCAGTTCGGAGTTCGCCGCATTACCATACCAGTAGTTCTCATCACGATCATCCTGTCCCTGTCGCATTTCCGATCGTAGTCGCCCTCGAATTGAACTCCCCGGAACAATGCCCGTTTGGGTAAACTGATCCCGAAAAATCAAATTCAAATTACCACTTTCTTCTCCAGCCGTCGCCCCAACATGCAGCGGTGCAAGCGTTTCGATAATTCCGTAAGCTTTTCTATACATCACTAAACTCCTTCAATTTTTACAGGTAAACATAGTCCACAACCCAAATGCTTCAGACTAAAGCCTTCTTTGGGAAACCATTCTTCAGGAAACTCCCACCAAGTCCGATCGATCGGTTTTTTTAATACATAAACACTCCCTGCCGGAACAGCATAACGACCGCGTCCCAACTTTTGGTTTGCCCGATAACGATAGGGAATCGCTTTATCCGTCAACAGCTTCATTCCCTCTCGTGGAAAATCTGAATGTCTAGGATAGCGATAGGACAACGCGTTAGATCCCCAAACCCCAGGCGTGATCAAAGCAAAAGTACGATCGATTCTCTGATTTAACAGTTCATGAATAGAATCTTTCGGTTGAATCTCTTGACTACTAATTTCGACCATATGCCCTTCACCACCCAGCCGATACCACCCATCCGGCAAACGCTCCGTTGAGAGATACACCAAACAACAATCGTCATCAAGCTGCACCGCATTTTCAAGAAACAATCCGTCTTCGTCTACAACACAACGTTCGTCAGCTTTGAGCTTTGGGTGCAAAAACGAAACATATTTCCAGGGATTCTCGGCAACATCCACAGCTTTAAGAGGCTTATTCCAAGAATCGATCGTTTGCCAGTGATAGTCCGATTTGATTTCAGGTTTCGTTTCATCATTTTCCCGGCGTTCCCAATGATGATTCTTAATCCGCCATTCATCCCGCGCATCCTTCCCAATGATCCGATGCCGAGGAATCGGTACATAGAAGTTATCTGGCTCATCTTGCTTGGCCCAAAACGGACCCGAAACAATCAAATTTTGCTTTAAACGATCGCGGCTTTCACTGCGGCTTTGACTATTGTGCTCAGCACTGTTGTAATTAGCACTAAAAAACAATCCCGATAATGTCGCAGCATCCGGCGGAAACTTTGCCCCCGATCGTCCCACCAAGTTCTCCGGCGACAAAAACGCGCCCGCACTACCATACATCAAACCCAACGGAGTCACCGTAATTAAGTACTTGAACATAGCTGCCATCCCACTTGAATCAGTTCATCAATCCACCTCACGATCGCGCTGGTGCTATCGTCCTCAAGCACCTCTTTCCAGTTAAACTTCGCATCACCTTGGTCGAAGCGGAAGTAATAGTTGAAGATAGAAATGGCTAACGCATCATCCATTTCGTAACTACCGAGATCCTTCAATCGAATCGCATGACGAGCTTTGAGATATGCCCAATCATTGTAAAGATGGTTCCAATTGGTTCCGCCGTCGCGATCTTGATAGTGATCGACAATCTTCAACCACTTCCACGGACAAGTCCACTGAACAAATTGACCACTATTAAACACCACGCGAATGGTGAAACGATCGCGACCTGAAGTTTTCGATTGTGTCTCAGCTTCTCGACAATGCTGCAACACATCCCGCTGCGGCACACGATTCGCCGCCCACACAAATCCGACACTCACATTAATCGGCTGTTGGTGTTGCTTCCATTGATTTGGAAATGCCTTTAACCAATCGATCGCAGTTTGAGTGGACATCGGAGGACTATCGCGATCGGTATACAAAACGCCCAAAAAATCATCTCCCCCTGCGTAAATCACCCGCCCTTTTTCTTCAGGAAACTCCTTCTTAAACGTCTTCCCCCAGTTTCGCAATTCTTTACTAAATTCGTTGAGCTGTTTATCCTCAGTCAGCGTTTTGAGGTGATTACCGACTTTATCTCCGTCTCCCATAAACCAGCCTGTCCAATGTCCAGAGTCTCGACAGATATCCTTAAATGTTGGATCTCCGAGCTGTTGAAGCTTAGGCATAACCAGCTTTTCAGCGATCGCATCATAGGTCACAAGCCGCTTAACCAGTTCTGGAATACTCAATCGCTCATTGATCGCAATGTATTTACCAATATCATCGGGATTAGAGGCTTCGTAAGCTTTCAATTCTGACATTGATAAAGCAGGTTTACCCATACGAATATCTGGATCATCCAACACCCAAGATAACCGTCGATAAAAAAGCTCTAGTGCTTCTTTTTCATCCTCCGTCAGCGCACACCCAGGATTACTCGTTTCTTTGCCCAAATTAGGCCAAGCGATCGCATCTGTTCCCGTCAAGCTCGAACTTTCCCCTGTCCAATTGATGCCAATCCAATCTCGCTTCAGTTTGCGCTGCTCCAAATCCTTCATTGCCTCACTTGGATTCTTACCCAACCCCCAAAAAATCTCCCAAGTGTATTGTTTCCAGCGCTGCCATTCCGCATCCCAATGGTATCGATCGTCACTGGGAACATTTGTCTCAATCCATACCCGACAGGTCTGTAATATCTCATCCCAAGCTCTAATCAAAGCTCTTTCGACATCGTTACGCTCAAACAGTCCCTTAACTAAAATTCGGTTCGGCATTCCTTCCTGCTCACCGATCAATGCAGGCGAAATCACTTCTAATTCCGGGGGCTGATTCGCAGCGAACGCCAGCTTTTGACTCAAGTGAGACAGCAGCAATGATGCTCCAAACAGATCCCGTAACTTTCGAGATTTTTCAATAAATCCCTGAACGGGTGCAAAGCTAATCGCAGTATAAATTGACATCTTACCTCAGCGACTCTCTGTAATATTACAGTCATAATGTTCACACTGTAACAGAAGAATCCGAGATCATCCCACGATTAAATAATATTCATATTGGCTTCACTAAAATCAATGAAAGCTCCTCCCTATATGAACATTCGTCTCTAAAAGACTAATATTCACAATATTTTCTTTTACTTGATCTCAGACTCTATGCGTTTCCATGAGGGCAATTAATCGCCATGAATCCCCATACCTACAGTGAGACCCATTCGTTCGTCCGCCTGATGATATTGATTGCCACATTTTTACGCTATCCCGGTGTAGGGGCTACTCACTCCATCAATTCCAGCGACAACCATAAGGATGCAATGCAGTCTGTACTGATTCAAATGCAGCAAATGGCCAAGGATCTCAACGTTGTACTTCCGAACTATTCGGTTCACACCCTACGAAAAGATCTCAGAACCCTACGACAGTACGGAATCCTAGATCAGCGGATGTATCGTTGGGGCTATTACTTAGGTACAGGAGCCTTCACCCCCATAGAACTCTCAATGGCATTACAGGCCCTAGCCACCCAAGCCCAAGCCGATGTAGCCTTGAAACAGGTCTATGAAACCTTAGAGAGACGATTACGAGGCTGGAATCTTGAGCTTGCAGGACAGTTATTTTATCCTGTGCGAACTCAACTCCATCGATCGATTATCTATACAGATCCCGCTGAAATGATGCAGCACGGGCACTATCGCCACACCTTATTAGATCATCTAGAAGCATTACAGTCTTCGATTCTTCAAGGTTTACCCATTGAGCTATGTCAGCGCAGCAATCCCTATCAGCCTGAAGCCACAGGACAATGCCTGCAAGTCTATCCACTACAGTTAATCTATGTCGATATTGCTTGGTATCTGCTGCATGAACAAGTAGAGAATGGACATCTAAACATCTCACGGCTCGATCGCCTCAGCGACCATTACCAACTCCTCAATCCCCAAGGACGAGGAGTTGAGTCACAATTTCAAAGTTTAGAAATCGCACACCAGTTACTCACCAGCGGATGGGGCTTGTATTTAGGAAGCGTCGAAGTACAGCGGCAAGAACGGCTCGGTAATCTTGCCCCAATTTCCGTGGTTGTAAGATTTTTTCCGCCTGCCCTCAACTTTGTTCTAGAAGGAGAACGGCGGCATCCCACTCAGAAAATCCATCGAGATAAGCAAGGACGCTATGCGGATTACCACGTTACTTTGCCAGAACGATCGTTGCCTGAGTTTTTGCATTGGGTAAACCGATTTATGGGGTCGGCACAAGTGCGTTCTCCAGAACGTCTTAAACAACTTCACCAGGAAGCAGCGATGAAATTAATTCAGCGATATGAGAATGAATGAGTGAATATTGAGCGAGTTTGGTTACATTTGAAGCAAGGGTTGCGATTTGCTTTACCCAAAAACATGGATGAGTTGCGGCTTTTGGTGAAGAATCGTCTCTCCGAAATGACTCAATCTGTCATTGCTTCCCTTGTCGGTAGAGATTCCATACTCGATGCTTTATCTGTTGCCTCTCTTTTGTGATTTGGTATAACTGTTAATTTCGCGACAACTGCCGATCGACCAAGGTCAACGCAAAACCCTGAATATTCGCTATCCTAAGGAGAATTTCTGCTTCGATCGTTCCATGCCTGATTTTTCGTCCTATCTAGAGTCTGTGCGTCGCCATTATGAACAGTGGTGGAGTTTGTACACGCTGACCGATGTGGAAGGGCGGGCGAAGGCGAAGACGCAAGGGACATTGTTTGATTTTGGTTGATGGTGCAGACGATCGCACCTCTCCTGAAGGCGGTGTAGGCGATCGATCTTCTAACGTCACGAACTATTACATCACAGGCGATCAAATCCAAGGCGATAAAATAGAAGGAGATAAATACAACATCGATCGCATCGGCAATCTCAACACAGGCACCGTCAACATCCACGGCAACCAAAATGGCGAACAATAACCACCCGCAAACCCATCCGCCCTTTCATCACCCAACCCCAAAACCATCATGAAAGCGATCGAAACCAACGCCACCCTCACCGCAAACGGACACCTCACCCTCGACTCCCCGCTAGCACTCACCCATGTCAGCCGAGTGCGTCTCATCATCCTCATTTCCGAAGACGACGAACAACCCGACCCCCACGAAACCCCCACCGATCGCATCCTCGAAAGCCTCCACCAAGGATTCAAAGAAGCCTTCACCGGACAAACCGTACCCCTCGCGCAAATGTGGGACGGCATTGATGCAGAATGATCCACCTCCAATCGAAGTCGATCCTAGCCCGAACTTCATTCGCGACCTTCGAGAACTCAGCAAATCCTATCGCCACATCAAATCCGATCTCCAACCTCTCATTGACCAACTCCTCCAAGGCGAAACTCCAGGCGATCGGATCAAAGGCGTCAAATCGTTGGCGGAGCCTCCCGGAACGGGAATTGTTTACAAAGTCCGTCTCAAAAACAGTGATGTCCAAAAAGGCAAAAGCGGCGGTTATCGCGCCCTCTACTACCTGAAATCCCAGGACAAAATATTACTTGTCGCTATTTATTCAAAATCCGATCGGACTGACATCGACGCCACAACGATCATCGACATCATCACCCAATACGAAAACCAATTTCTCAACTAACCACTCATGACAAATCAACCCAAAAACCCACCCACCTTCCACATCAACAACATCGGCAATCTCAACACAGGCGATGTCACGATCGCAGGCGATCAAATCGGCATCCAAAACACTCAACAACAATCCCAAGACACCGCACTTCTCGCGTTGGCGTAGCCTCCCGGAACGGGAATCGTCCAAATTATCCAAGCCCTAGAGAAAAAATACACTTTCGTTCAAGACCCCCAACAAGCGATCGACATCATCGACGCCGAATTCAAATCACTCGAAGCATCGCGATCGCCCCAATGGCAAGACCTCCTGAACGTCAAACGGCTCTACAGCGGCGGTAAAAAAGCAGCCGTCAAAGTAGGAGAACACTTCGCCCAGGAAAACGTCTGGGGCAAAGGTGCCGTCGCTTTTCTCGAAGGCGTTAGCGAAGACGTAAAATAAAAACGCTAAACTAAGACAGTGCGCCAACCACACCAGAGCTGTAAACCATGCAAGTCACGATCGACTTACCTGACATCCTCCAACCGCAACTCCTTGCGCAAGCCGAACACTTACAGATTTCGATCGAAACCTTCATCCTCCAGGCCATTCGCCAGCAACTCACTCAAACGTCTCCCACAGCAGACGCTTTACCCACCCTCTCCCCCACTGCTCAAGAACTTCTCTCCATTATCGGCAGCTTGAACCTTGGCACCACAGATCTGAGCGAAAATCACGATCGTTATATTGGTGAAGCGCTCTATCAAGAACTCCGCAATGTCCAATAGCCTCTTCATCGACACCTCCGGCTGGGCAAGCATCATTGTTCCCACCGAACAGCATCATACGATCGCAACCCACCACTTCCGCCAAGCAATCCTCACCCAACAACCCATCCTCACCAGCAATTACATCATCACCGAACTCGTTGCTCTACTCCAAAGTCCACTCAGACTCCCACGATCGGCAATCTTTTCACAGGTCGATATTATCCGAAACAACACCCTGGTTCAGCACATTTCTATGACGCCAGACTTGGATAAAGCTGCCTGGGAACTTTGTAAGAAGCGTCCCGATAAACCTTGGTCACTCGTCGATTGCAGCTCATTTGTAATTATGCAACAACTGAATATTCAAACTGCACTCACCACCGTTGGCAACGCCTCACCTTTGGTGAATCGTCACTTTGAGCAAGCAGGTTTTATTCGACTCTTGAAATAATCACAGAAAACATCCAAACCCTGGAGAAAAGGAATACCCACGTTCAACGTCAAAGTCAGCGAACACTTCGCCCAGAAAAATGTCTGGGGCAAAGGCTTTGTCGCTTTTCTCGAAGGCGTGAGCGAAGACGTAAAATAAAGAAACCCTCACCACGGAGCCACACCCATGACCGTCAAAGATCTCCTCCTCCAAGAAATCGACACCACCAACGAAACCGTCATCGCTCAAACCCTTACCTACATCCAATCGCTCAAACAATCCCTCAAACAAAACAGCCCGATCGAATCGCCCCAACGAACCAACCCAAAAAATATCGTCAAGCCGGAACGCTAAAAGGCATGTTTACCATGGCAGACGATTTCGACGCGCCCCTAGAAGACCTCAAGGACTACATGTAAATGACCATTCTCCTCGACACCCACACCCTGCTCTGGTTCCTAGAAAATGATCCTCAACTGCCCAACCGCACCCGAATCCGCATTCAAACCAGCACCACGGTCTTCATAAGCATCGCCAACGATCGCCATGACATTCGATATACTAGCCACATCACCTTTTATCCGACAACGCTAGAGTATCCCCATGGCAAAAGCGAATAAATCATCCACCGTTCCACCCGCGATGCAGAGCAAATTTGAAGGCATCACCCAGCTCACCGATGCCTTCGCAAAACAACACCTCAACGCCGAATACGCTGAACTGATCCGTTTTGCCACCGCCGCCCTCTGTCGCAAACGGCCATCGCCCCTACTTTCCGGCAAAGAAGCCACTTGGGCTTGCGGCATTACCCATGCGATCGGCATGGCCAACTTCTTGTTTGACAGCACCCAAAAGCCCCATATCGGAGCCTCTGAACTCTACAAAGCCTTTGGAATTGCAGCTAGCACCGGGCAAGGTAAATCAAAGATTATTCGCGATACCTTAAAAATCGGTCAAATGGATCCAGAATGGTGTTTACCGAGTCGAGTCGCCGATAACCCGATGACTTGGATGATGATGGTGAATGGCTTGATTATGGACGCACGATCGTTGCCGCTCCCCCTTCAAGAAATCGCCTATGCCCAAGGGGTGATTCCCTACATCCCCGATGCCCAAGGTCGTCCCATTGAAACCCCGATCGAAGCCCCGATCGAAAACCCAACAACATCCACAGAAACTACAAATTCACTTTATACCTTCGAGGTGTATTTGGTGGATGGTCCTATGACCGAGAAATTTATTAAGAAAAATAAGATTATTTCTCGCACGATCGTCATTCCAGGAAGCCAAACCCTTGCCGACCTCCATAAAATTCTATTTCAAGCATTCGATCGAGAAGAAGAACATCTGTATGAATTTCAAATTGGAGGTACTGGACCATACGATCCAGAGACTCAACGGTATGGTTTACCCATGATGATGAACAATGATTTTGAAGAAGGGAAACCACCCAAAGATGTCACTCAATTTCCGATTAGTTCGATCGGTTTAGTGGTTGATCAGGCATTTGGGTATCGGTTTGACTTTGGCGATGACTGGCGGCACCAGATTAATCTCATCGCAATCGACCCGAATATCCCTAAAGGTAAATATCCTAAAATCACCGATCGAAAAGGCTCCAGTCCTCCCCAGTACGCAGACTTCGATTAATGCCCCGATCGTCCTTCCCCGTAAATCCCACGCTAAACTAAAGGAGAACGGCGGCATCTCACTCAGAAAATCCATCGAGATAAGCAAGGGCGCTATGCGGATTACCACGTTACTTTGCCAGAACGATCGTTGCCTGAGTTTTTGCATTGGGTAAACCGATTTATGGGGTCGGCACAAGTGCGTTCTCCAGAACGTCTTAAACAACTTCACCGGGAAGCAGCAGTGAAATTAATTCAGCGATATGAGAATGAATGAGTGAATCCTCTACGCTACCCCAAACCTATTATTTGGGAGCTGATAGGTCTGGAGCCGCCTCAGCAACAAAACTAAGCCACCCCAAATCTGTCGATTTGAATCCCTAGGATGATATAAGAGAAAAAGGAGAAAGAGGGTAAAAGAATGGCGGGAGTATACAGATTAGAAATAACTGAGAGTGAAGAAAAGCTAAAAGAGATGCTAGGTAAGCAAAAAACAGCATCAGACAAAGAGCGATTACAAGTATTTTATTTACTAAAAAGTAAGCAAGCCACAACCGTACAAGCCGCCGCCGAACTAATCGGCAGAAACCGTAGCACAGTCAGCCAAAACCAATCGCAGGCTGAGGACTATAAAAAAACTCTCTGAGAACCTAGTGATGATTGCCTGGTATGTCTTGACTGTATTGGGCGTACCAGGAAAAGTCCGTTTCTTTTGTCAAGACGAAACAAGGATTGGCCTGAAAACTATCAGTGGTCATCGTTGGCAAGAGGGTAGTCAAGTTGAAGTAGGCAGACAAAATAAATCAAAATGTATACGAAAGAGGGAAGCACTCTATATGATCGGTATAAATCGGTTAATTAGCCGTCAAGATTGTTAGATTAGAGTAAGGCGACTCTAAATCCTTAACTAGTTCACATCATGACGGCTTTTAGCCCTACCCAGCCTGTTATCCGCATCAAGCAAGATGCTATGGATGTTCAAGATCTCGAAGGACTCCTGCGTATCAACATTCAAGTAAAAGACAAAAAACTACTGTATGTCTTTTATACCCGTATTGATCAAGTTTTTATTTTGTGGGGTGTTATCTGCACGGTTATTTTCTTAGCGGCTCAGTTTTTGTCGATCGGATGGGTTGAGCAAGCCATTATATGGTCAATTCTGACTCTGATTGGCTCTTGGGGGACCTATCGTTTGGCTTGGTATTGGGTGAGCGTGGAACGAAAACGATGGGTGGTATACGCCTGGATAGGACTGATGATCATCGGTATCATTGTGACCAATTGGAGCATTTTTGGTAATGGCTGGGTTGTGTTACCGCATCTTTCTTCGTTGTGGTTAGGATTGAGTGCGATCGGATACCTCATCACAGGATGGGGACTGCGATCGCGGGCATTTCTTTCATGCGGGGTGTTGCATTTGGTTGCACTTGCCCTATTGTCTTACATCCCAACGTGGCAGTTTCTATGTAGTGGATGTATCACTGCTGGGAGTCTATTTTTTCTAGCCTCGTTTCAGTGGGACATGTATTCTGACCATGATTCACAAATCCTAACGGAGAAACAGAAACAATTCAATTTAGATCAAGCAAAAAAACGATTGTCAAGTCTATAAAGGAATACAGAGATAAGTTGTTTTTATAACTATTAACATCCCAATTCTTCTGTTGAATCCGTTACGATAATGGAATGAACTGCGCAATCATTGTACGTTGTAAAGTTCATCTGGTTCTAAAGCTATTTTCTGTATTAGTTACAAGATAACGAATGCATTATATGGGGGTTTTGTCGTTGTGCCCCAATATTATCGATCGAAGGAGAGCGTCGTCAGATCGGCAAATAGTGACGAAAATAGCGACTAGAAGGTTATTCTAAGTACAACGGAATCTGTAAATAACGCAGCTAGTGTAGAGTTTTTGTCGCCTCCTCTACTTAGTCTCTACCAATGGGGAATTAAACTTCCTATCAGAACGATCGAACGTAGAGAATAGCTGTATTATTTCACATTTAATTAATTAATATAGAAACTTATGGGCTAATTTTTAGATGTCGATCGGGTGATATTTAAGTCTCTTCAAATCCACCAAAAGGAACAGCATAAAGATCAGGCTTCTTCTTGCAGTAATTCAGCTTGTCTAAATATTCAGCTTGTCTAAAATCGATCGAGTAGACACCAAATGGCGATCGAGTCCAAGTTCATCCGGGTTTACTCCCAATGCTAAGGCGACTAATGGCGGTAGATGTAAAATCGGCAGTCCTAGAGTCCGTCCCAATACTTTTTCTGTTTCACTCTGTCGAGAATCTAATTGTATATGGCAGAGTGGACAAGGTGTCACGATACAATCTGCACCCGCTTCGATCGCCATTGTTTGTAGTGCCAGTATAGGGTTGAATAGTGCGGTAAATCTTTGGGTAAGTCTTGCCAACACCAGCCATTTTTGAGTTGGTAAAGAACACCATCCATCCACTCTCGTTTGGTCCATGTGGGAGGTCTAGTTTGTTTCTTGGGAGGCAACACTTGTACCAGAAGCGGTTCGAGGAGTTCCCATTCTTCATCGGTTAAACTGCTAGAATAGGACACAGGAAAGAGGTCTGAGACTTTTTGATATCTCTTTTAGTACACTCTAAGATACCAAATGGGTTCTATAGAGGTCTGAAGAACTATATATTTCTAATTAACTAGCGCTCAACCTCTACTTTGAGCTGGTCAAGGCCGACTTGTAGAGTATTGTGAACTTGCTGATAACAGGCGTGAATGTAGTCCCGATCGCGCATGGCTTCAATTCCGTAACGAGAAAATGTAATTGGGGGAAGAACTCGGGTATGAACTTGGATAGGCAATGGCACATTAGGGAGCGGGCCGAGGCCGATTCCCCAAGGTAAACCGAGATACAAGGGAAAGACGATCGGATCGATGGCACCGGGCCAAGGTGATTTTAAATAATCACGAAGTTGTTTAACGAGTGGATACAAATCTCCCAATATGATTAAGGTGTCGTGGGCACCCCAAGAAATCGCGGGGACGATCGGAACTTCATATTGCAAGGCCAGTTTGATAAAGCCGCTATTGTTATTGAAGCAAATCCGATCGCGTTGATTGTGGGGCCGAAACAAATCCTTCACGCCGCCGGGATACACCAATACACTCGCTCCAGAGTCAAGGGCAGCGCGGGCCATGGTGGGGTGGGCGATGATTGCCCCCGCTTTAACGGCCAACTCAGTACCGGGGGGAAAACTTTTGCTGAGTTGGGCGTGCATTAACCCGTAGACCGGGCGATCGATGCCAAAGCGGCGAAACCAGTCATACATCATCATGTGCATATCCGGGGCTGCCAGTCCACCATTGTGCGATCCCACGACCAAGACTTGACCGTCTGGAACCGTTTCCCAGCCCGAAGTCTGGACGCGAAAATAATACTGATATAGCCAGTCCCAAATCGGCATCAGGGACTCAATGAAGTCACGATCGCGAGATTCGAGGTTCCATCCAAGACGGGATGAGGCATTAACTGAACGGGTCGAAGGCATAGGCGAGTTTTAAATAGGGATGAACTGCAAACAGGTCAATTGCAAGCGAGTGAATTATGAACGGGTGAAATTTTGGGCTTGGGTGATACTTATTTTTCCCTGCGGCGTGACATAAGCCACTTCAGGAAAAAATTGGGCGGGGACATTGGAGGGACCACGGGCTACGAAGTCGGCAATCCGAATTTGGGAGGGCTGCATTTGGATGGCCATAACGATCGAACCTGCATTTCCTCCAGCCCCGGCATGGACTATGCCCCGCAGCTTGCCCCACACCAAAATATCGCCATCGGCAATCACCACACTTCCCGGATTCATATCGCCCATGACAATAACTGATCCATCATGGCGAATTTCCGTACCCGATCGCAGCGTCATTTGAACATACATTGGGTCAGCGACGAGGGGGTTGGTGGTGGTTTCCGTCATCAGGGCTTGCTGGGCGGTTTGTTGCTCGACGGAAAATCCACAGGTGACCACGGCAACAGCGGTTTGGCGGCGTTTGGTGTAAAAACGTTTCAGGCGGAGATTGGCTTGGACTAGGATATCGGCGAGTTCTTGGATTTGGGTGGTGTCGAGGAGCCGATCGTTGGCGAGGATTCGGACGGGAGTGTTGGGATCCCACGATCGGGAGTCGCCGCTGAGTCGTTGCTGAATCTGCTGAATGATTTCGCTCCACGCATAGCTAATGATGGATCCTTCTTTTTTTATTTCACTCGGCAGATAAATACATAGGTTGCCTTTTTCGGTTTTAATCCGAACTTGGAGATTGGGATCAATGGGAGGCGTTTCTTTGGGTTGATTAGTGCCCGAGACTTCGCTGTCGTTGTTGGTTTTGTCTATTTTTTTGTCTACTTGAATGGTTTCAGTGCCTGAGACCGCCTCGGATGCCATGGGATCAGGATCTAAAGCCTCGATCGGCGGGTTATCGCTTAAGCTCTGATCAGGTTCAGGCTTAAGCATTTCTGCCGATAAAGCCTCTGATTTGGCTGCTGGCTTGAGGATTGGGTCATCGGAAGGCATGATTTGTGGGGGATTGAGGATTGGCCTAGAGCGGAAAGATGGTCGCCCGTCGGTCAAAGACGGTCGATCTTAAAAACTTTAGCGTTCCATTGGGTGCTAGACAAGAGAAAATGAAGAGAAACCACGATGGTTTGTATTTCTTCCGAGTCTTTCTACACTTTATTTCGGTGATTTTTATGAGTACTTCAGATGTCAATCAATCAACTTTTCTAACCGAGGTCTTAGAAAAATCTCATCAAACCCCGGTGGTGGTGGACTTTTTTGCAACCTGGTGTGGGCCGTGCCAAATGTTGAAGCCGTTGCTGGAAAAACTGGTGCCGGAATATGGTCTGGTATTAGCAAAAGTGGATATTGATGAGAATCCCAGCCTTGCTCAGGAATACGGGGTTTCGGGTGTGCCGGATGTGCGTATTGTCGTGGACGGGGTAGTGCAGCCTGGATTTGTGGGTATGTTGCCAGAGCCGAAATTGCGGGAACTGCTACAGCGCCTTAAATTAAAATCGGGATTGAATGCGAGTCTCGATCGGCTCTATGCTTTGGCGGAATTGGGGGATATTGTGGCGGCTGAAATTCAAATTCAAGCCTTATTGACTGAACATCCTAATGATCCGGGATTGATCTTAGAAGCCGGAAATTTTTATTTGGAATCTGGCAATCTAGAAATGGCGGAAACTTTAGCGGGTCGAATTCCACAGCATGAGAAGGAATTGGCGGCACGGGCACGGGGACTTCAGGCATTAATTGAGTTTAAACGGGCGATCGGGTCTGAAGTGATGAGTGAATTGGATCAGCAATATAAAGATGCCGCTCAAGCTTCATTAGAACAACGCTATGAAGAGGCGCTGTTAGGATTTTTAGCCATTGTTGAACGCGATCGGCTCTATCGCAATGATGCGGCGCGGCGATCGATGTTGGCCTTGTTTGATTTGTTGGGAAATGAAAACCCATTGACTAATGCATATCGTAAAAAACTAATGATGGCAATTTACTAGGATTTTTAATTAGGATTTAGTATGGGGAATTTGTTATGGATTTGATGCGATCGTTGCCGTTGGGTTTGTATTTAGAAACGCCCATAACGTGGCTGCACCGACTAGATTCGCGGGTTAAGCTGGCATGGCTCACGAGCTTTTTGGTGGTGCCATTATTAGCCACAGTGGAATGGAGACTAGGGATTGCGGCTTCGTTGATTGTGTTGACAATAGTATCGGGAATTCCATTTCGGGTATGGCGACAACAAATGGGCTGGCTCTTGGGATTATCACTCTATGTTTGTAGTTTGATTTCGATCGCACCTGATGGTTTGAATGCTGAACATCAATTGCGATTGCCTGCTGATGAATTCAAATTTTCACAGCAATCGGGAGTATTGCCCGCAGCAGTGGCCAGTCGCCCTTGGTATGAAAGTTTCAACCCTGAAAAACCTGCTGACCCAATGGGATTGCGCACTTCGCCCAATTTGCCGCAGCCGACCAATTATCGCTATGTATTGTTTCAGCGCGGCCCCATTACCGTAACCGAACGATCGTTGTCGTTGGCATTGCGATTTAGTACTTTGTTGTTCACATTGATCTACAGTACAACCATTTTCCTGTTGACCACATCATCTGAAGAAATCACCACAGGATTGGAAGCTTTGCTGTCTCCGTTGCGACGGTTTAATATTCCAGTGACCGAAATTACCTTGACATTAACCTTGGCGTTACGGTTTATTCCGTTGGTATTGGAGGAGTTTCAGAATTTGGTGCGATCGGTGCGGACAAGGGCGATCGATTGGAAAAAGTTGGGTCTGAAGGGAAGTATTCGCATTTGGTTAACGGTGGCCGAGCGACTCGTGGACAATCTACTTTTGCGGGCTGAACAAATTTCTAGTGCCATGACAGTGCGGGGATTCACGAGTCCCAATGAACACCGAGTTGAATGGCATCAGCTTCGATTGGGTAAACGGGATGGGGGTGCATTAGTACTCCTTGGCATTGTTTGGTGTACCCGCATTTTATTTGGAGGGGCAGTGACTTGATCCGAGTCTATCGAGTGAAAGCGTAATCTAATTTAATCTCTAATTCAATGCTTAATTCAAGCTCCAAGCTTTCTCGTATTGCAATTTTTGGTTCTCCTAGAATTGCCGTGGTCGGCATCCAGATATAGCGTTCATCGATTGGCTGTAAAATCAAGATGTTAGCCAGCAAGCGAGGGGCCTCATGGAGAATCAGATTCACATTCCACTCGATTTACCGGATGTCC
>JAPLHZ010000254.1 GCA_026389365.1 Cyanobacteriota bacterium | reverse complement strand
GAGTCCAAGACTACAACGCCCAAGTTCAAACCCACCAAGGCAAAGTAGACAAATTCAATCAAAAAGTAGATGAATACAAACAAAAAGTCGCAAATTACAATGCCATTGCTAAAGAAGAACGATCGCTTCTTGGCGAACTCAGCGCCAGCCCAAACACAATTAAACCCACACCTTAGGAATTGACAGCGGAACAGGTAAAGAGTTCGTTAGGATTGACGATCGCTGGTGCAACACAGAAAATCGAATCTTGTTAAAAAAATGCGATGAAATCTGATGTAGATCTTCACCGCAAAGAATTAGGACTTACCTAAATTTAATCCGTGGGAATTTCCGATTCAAACACCGCCCGAGGTGAGTGGCCCCAGAATGCTTCTAATCCGTAAAATTCACGGGTGTCAGGCATCTGAATATGGACAACGACATCACCGTAGTCGAGACAAGACCAGATTCCTTCCGCTGTTCCTGCACTGCGAATTGGATCCCGGCCCAGCACTTCTTTAATTTTGTCATCAACAGCATTCGTAATGGCGCGGACTTGAACGCGGGAATATCCCGTCACAATCACAAAATATTCAGCAATGGATGAAACGACACCCACTTGCAGCAACAAAATATCGCCGCCTTTGCGATCGTCCGCCGCTTCGGCTGCTAGCCAAGCCATCTTAAAAAGCGGATCGTCGCGATCGATGACGGCCTCAGGTGCGGTTATAACTTCGTCTTGCGTTGCAGTGGCGTCAAGGTCGGTCGAGATGAGTTC
The DNA here is from genome assembly GCA_026389365.1 of Cyanobacteriota bacterium. Classification (GTDB taxonomy): domain Bacteria; phylum Cyanobacteriota; class Cyanobacteriia; order Leptolyngbyales; family Leptolyngbyaceae; genus JAAFJU01. The sequence goes on along the minus strand of JAPLHZ010000254.1, from coordinate 2,692 downwards.
TGTCATGTGGAAGCGAATACCTCTTGTAAAAACCAGTTTCGGGTCATCACCGTTTGTGGGTGAATGAGTTGCCCAGATCTTAGCAAATACTGTAAACTAAAATCCGCCGATCGCCAAACTGCCTCATTTAAATTTGTCAGACACATCGATCGTAAGTCTTCAAGTTCCTTACTTTTGCCTCGTCCCGGCTCCAAACTATCCGCTAAAAAAACAATGCAAGACAGGGCATCCATGCCGGGTTTCCCCAAGGTGTGATTGGCGATCGCGGCCAAAATTTGCGGGTCGGTTACGCCAAAGGTTTCCCGTGCAACGATCGCCCCCACGTCCGCATGGAGCAAGTGAGGAGCCGATCGGGATACAGGATCAATGGCTAAGTTGTGCTGTTCGGCCAAGGCTAATAGTTTTTCTGGTTTAAAAAATTTTGCCAAGTCATGCATCAATCCAGCTTGTCCTGCCTTCACCGAATCAAGGTCATGATAGTTTGCAAGTTCGATCGCCATCGTCTCTACGCGCAAAATATGACGAATTCGAGATTCGGGGACTTCGTTCTGGAGCCAAGTTAAAATCTGCGATCGAGTAGATTGGTTCATTGGTTCCGGAATACTTGATTTATTAGATAGTTCAATATTTAAATACTGAGTTTATTTGAATACTAGACATTATCGGAAATTGAGCGATTATTTTAGAAGTCAAGGCTTGTATCTTAAGAACAAGGGTCGCCACAACTTTGATCGGCTCATCTGAATACCTCGAATCATCGGCTGGGAGCAGTAATGCATCCCGTAGACGCAAGACAGAGGACAGAGTTAGTCGCCCGACACCATATAGAAAATCCATAAAGGGCAAATAGGAATTTACTTTGAGTGAGCAGATGCATAGGCTTTGATAAAGCGGTCATCTAAGAGATTACTTAAATCAGGAGCCTGTTTGATCAACTTGCTCTCAACTAAGAACTTGCTGATTTCTTGAGCTGCAAAAGTCAGGGAGGTATTGTTATTGCCTGAGCTAAATGCTTGCAGATTATCTGCCAGGGTAAAGATTCTAGTCCCAGCATCATAGTCCTGATACTCCTTCACAGTAACACTGGCTCGTTTTGCCATGAGGGAGTATGCTTCTTCCCTGTGCTTACTGATGTAGTCAAGGGTATCAAACCAGGTATTCACAAGAGCCTGCACCTGCTCAGGATGAGTCTTGATCAACTGGCGACTGACCACTAGATGGTCTGGAATAGCTCCCGGAAAATCCTTAGATGTAAAGAGTGCCCGACTTCCGGGTAGCTTCAGAGCCTGGGTTGTGAAGGGAGCGAATACACCCACCGCATCCACTTTGCCAGCAAGAAATGCAGCAGCAGCGGCACCCGTTTCCATCGGCTGAAAATCGATATCAGCCTGGGTTAGACCCGCTTTTCTCAGTCCTAATAGCAGGAGGAAATGATCTACTGTTCCCGGCTCGGCTGCGACCTTCCGCCCCTTCAAATCTGCAACCGTTGTAATTTCCTTGCGAACAATAATCTGATCATTGCCGATTGAGTTGTCATTCACTAGAACAATTACTTGGTCGGCCCCCCCAGCAAGAGAACTGATCGTATCGTTTAGAGTCTGGGAATTTGCTTCTAGCTGATTATTAGTCAGAGCTTTAATCGAGTCGAGGTAGCCGTCGTACCAGACTAGATCCACATTTACCTGATTGGTCTGAAATAGTTTCTTGGCTTGGGCTACTTGCCAGGGAATCCAACCCGGCCAAGCGCTGAACCCGAGCCGCACTGATGTAACGATCGGTGCTGATGACTTTTCCACCGTTGGGGTTGGGGAGGGGTTACAACTTACGGTCAACAGCAAACACATCAGAAACAGGACTATCGAGGACAGGGACAGGGATTTCATAGTTTTCAGAAAATAAAAGTGTATATAGAACCCATTTGATCTTTGAAGGAAGCCGTTACTCTGCGATCAGTGGTAGAGCCTGCCTACCTAGCAAAACCGCTTTCTGCCAGAAAATGAAGAAAACCAGCTAGCTGCAAGGCTTCTGGTTTCAGGATTAGATCTCAAATGGGTTCTATAGGAGGACTCTTAAGAGAGTGGAATCTGTTTGAGGGGAATTTGAATTCGGAATTCTGTTCCCTCGCCTAGGGTCGAGAGGCACGAGATCTGACCCTGGTGCTTTTCAGTCACAATTTGATAGCTAATGGAAAGCCCCAGACCTGTTCCTTTCCCAACTGCTTTAGTAGTGAAGAAGGGATCGAACAAGCGTTTCTGTACCATTTCTGGAATTCCCGGCCCATTGTCAATAAACCGGATTGCGACCTGATCCGTTCCGGCTTTTTCTGTACGAATGATAATCCGACTGGGATTCTGTTTCAACTCTGCTGCCGACTGCTGTTCATCCCTTTCCTCAAGAGCATCCAGCGCATTTGCTAGAATATTCATAATCACCTGATTCAACTGTCCGGAATAACACTCTATGGGCGGAAGTTCTGCATATTCTTTGATGAGCGCGATCGGGGGATAGTGTCCTTGTCTCTTCAAACGGCTTTTTAGAATCATCAGGGTGCTATCAATAGACCTCCTGCGAAAGTATCATGAAATCGTCTGTTCTAAAGATAAACTAAGCTCATAATTGTAAATCCCTGCAATTAAATTTAACCTTAATCCAAATCTCCTTCTCCTGTTTCGATACCTAGAAGAGAGTATTC
>JAPLHZ010000001.1 GCA_026389365.1 Cyanobacteriota bacterium | reverse complement strand
TTCGCTGTTGCCTGCGGATATTAGCATGGAGGAGTTTGAGTATTTGCTGGGGTTGGATCGGGCTAGGGCAAAGGAAAATGAGGCTGAGAAGAGCGATCGGCATCAACGCACAAGGTTATATAAAATGCCGCCAAGTCCTGAGCGGGTGCAGCGGGTGCAGGAGCTTTGTGAGCAGATGTGGGGAGATAAGACTCCTGCGGTGTTGGATGCGTTTGCGGGGGGTGGGTCGATTCCTTTTGAGGCGGCGCGGTATGGGTTGCGGGTGTTTGCGTCTGACTTGAATCCTGTGGCGGTGGTGACGATGAAGGCAGCGATCGAGTTTCCGTTAAAGTTTGGGGCGGCGTTGCAGGTGGATATTGATAAGTGGGTGAAGTGGGTTGGTGATGAGGCGGAGGAGCGGCTAAAGGATTTTTTTCCGTCTCAGGATGGGAAGAAGGTGCAAAATTATCTTTGGGCGCATACTGTGGTTTGTCCGAGTTGTCAGTCGGTTGTGCCGCTTAGTCCGAATTGGTGGCTTTATAAACGACAAGAAAAGGTGAATTGGAATAAATGGTGTGCAGTCAAACCGATTCCTAATCTTGCAGAAAAACGGGTTGATTTTGAATTGATTAAGGGTAAAAAGGGAAAGGGTAATACTATTCAAACACCTGATGGTGAGTATAATCCTGATGATTTCGCTACGATTAGTCGGAGTGTTGGAAAATGCTGTAACTGCAAGAACATCATCGAGCAAAATTACTTAATGAAGATGGGCATTGATGATCAGTTAGGTTATCAAATGTATGCCGTGGCTTCACAGCAAGTCAAAGGCAAAGTAGAGCTTAGACTACCTAATAAACATGATTTAGAAGTAATTGAAATAGCTGGAAAATATCTAAGAGATAATTATCAAAATATTCATTCTCCCCATTTGATCAATGAGCCAATCAATGAAGGGTTTAACACAGATCAATTACGACGATATGGAATGAATCAATGGCAACAATTATTTAATTCTCGTCAACTCCTAACATTAGTGAATTATGTTGAAATTATCAATGAGGCTAAGGAAAAAATCAAAGAAGAATCGGGAGATTTAAAATTAGTACCAATCATAGCCTACTTAACACTAATTTTAGATCGGTGTGTTGATATTAATTCGAGATTGAGTGGCATTAAAGAGACTATGACAAAGATTGGTCGTGCATCTGCTACTCATTCTCTAAACTTAATGTGGAACTATTCTGAAACCAATGGAGCTAGAGACTTATGGGATAATTGCTCTAAGGTTGTTATAGATGACTATGTAAAACTTTGTGATTGGATTAACACAAAAATAAATTCGTCAAGTTTTCAAAAATTAGAAAATTACACCGAAAAAGTATTTCACTTAGAGAACACCTCAGCCGACAATCTCTTTCATTTAGCAGATCAAAGTATTGATGCAATTGTTACCGATCCGCCTTATTATTCCACAATTCAATACGCAGAACTATCCGACTTTTTCTATGTTTGGCAAAAGAGAATCTTAGGCGATATATTTCCAGAACTCTATTACACCGAACTTACCGACAAAGACCGCGAAGCAGTCGCCAATCCCTCCCGTTTTCGCGATATGGGAGTCAGTCCAAAAGAACTTGCCGATCGCGACTATGAAGCCAAAATGCAAAGCGCCTTTGGTGAATATTACCGAGTTCTCAAAGACAACGGCGTAATGACCGTTCAGTTTAATCACAAAGACTCAGGCGCATGGGATGTCCTCGCCCAATCCCTAATCGTCGCAGGATTTGAAATCACCGCAAGCTGGGCAGTCAGCACCGAAAACCCGCAAAACCTACACCAAGCCCAGAAAAATAGCGTCTCTAGTACCGTCCTGCTCATTTGCCGCAAACGCGACCCCAACGC
>JAPLHZ010000025.1 GCA_026389365.1 Cyanobacteriota bacterium | reverse complement strand
CATTTTAACGGTGATTACGACGTTGAATGTTCAAGGACGGGATGTTCTTGAGTTTCTCACCCAAGTTTGCAAGGCATCTCGTTTTGGCTCGCCGATGCCCTCTTTACTCCCCAAAAGCTAGACCCCTTGAAGGCTTACGAATCTTCTAATCACCCAATTATTTGTAATAGTCAACTTATTGGATAGCTTTCATTAAAAACTCAGCAATCTGAATTAATTCAGCCTTATTAAACTGATCCAACAAACTTCGCGCGGCACCCTTGGGATCCGAAGGAATGGTAATTTGACGGCGGGTTGCAACTCCAACAGAAGAACTATTGGTCGCGATCGGTTCCGCCGTTGCTGTCGATTTTATAGCAGTTGGGTCAACTGCATTTTCCGGAGCCGCCGCCATCATCAAGCGTTGAAGCGCCATACTCGGGAACACCTCAGCACTACGCCCCCCAATTACCAACTCACTGCTAATCTTTAGCTCTTTAATGATCACCGGAGCCAATGAGGCAAATGATGACTTTGGATTTGCAATTGCCTGTTGGCTGACCTGAAGCAAATTAATCCAAGGCTTTGATGTCTTATTCAAAGCTGTCAGCCTAGTGCAAAGCATCGATAACTGCTGACGGGATTTTGGATTGTCGCCTTGCTTAAATAATTGAAGCATCATTTTCAGAATATTCTGAACCTGCGCTGTAGCCGGACTGACGTTGCTTGGGGACATTGCACCCGGTTTAGCTGCACGAATCAGAATTTTTAAATAATCGCCCAACGCCTTAAACACAGGAATCGATCGGCGCAATGCCAATTCACCACCTTCAGGCCGCAATCCATAGGGACCTTGCAATGCCTCGACTAGCTCCTTCAATGCATCAAATCCTTTAAGAAAGAGATCCTCAAGTTTCCGATCGACTTTCAGGGGATGATCTTTAATTAACTTGAAATAATCTTCAAGATAATGACCCGTTTTGTGGATGCTATCATACCCCAACATCGCCGCCCCACCCTTAATAGAATGCGCGGCCCGAAAGAGATGATTCATCGCTTCACTGTCTGCGATGGTTGCTTCCAAATGCAGAAGTCCTTGCTCTATTGTGTCTAGATGTTCTTTCGCTTCTTCAATAAAGAACCGTAAAATCTGCTGTTGTTGCTCGGTCGCTTGCACAACGAATCTCCCAATGACTGATGAGTAGATGAAGAGGGTGGCTAAATCCTGGCTGAAAACTAACTTAAACTTAAATAAATAGGGGCATTCTTACTTAGTCTCAGTCTTCCCATAATCTTCAAGAACTACCGACGAATCCATTCTCTCAGGAAATGGCTAGCTTACAAGACTAGAACGGTAAGTTTAATGGAGCTGCATTGCCCCAGGTTGTCGCCAGAAAAACAACAACAGGAACAATAGCCAAAATACCTTGAAACAGATTCCCCAAAACAGAACCCACCACTATTCCAACCCCAGCCTTAACGGATTGCTTTAGCTTCTTGCAGTGAATATACTCGCCCACGATCGCCCCCACCAGCGGACCAATCAACAACCCCAAAAGCGGACCTCCAACAGGCAACGCCGGGATCAATCCAAAGAAGCCAGCCACCATTCCCACAACCGCCCCAATTTGCCCAGAATTACTAGCACCCGCTTGCTTTGCGCCCAAGTAGCCCGCTAGAAAATCAATAGCAAACCCAAACAAAAACACCACCACGGCGCACCCGATCGGCCAAGCCAGAGCTGAAAAATTCTGAGTCGCCCATCCCCAACCCACAATGGCCGCAACAATCAAACTTGTGCCAGGAAGACCGGGTAGAAACGCCCCCGCAACTCCTAACACCATCACTACGACCAAACACCAATACAAAATCACCATGGGCTGCCGAAAAAATTGTGTTTTAAACTCCTAAAGTCTAGCTCAAATATTCCTTCAAGCTCACCATCAGTTCCCCTTTTACCCGATCGTAATCCTCCGCTTGACACCAAGGCCGCAGCGCAACGATCGTTCGTTCACCCTGGGTCAAACTTAAAAGCTGATGCGTGGCTTTTGGGGTCGTCAGAACATTAGGATGATGTTCCACAAGCGTCATTAGGGCCTGGATTGTGGGCTTGAAAGGCCGATCCCCAATATCGATCTTCACCTCTACACGTCTTGTTCCCATGACGGTGAAATTTTTAAGCGTGCCACTAAATAGATTGTTATTCGGCACAATAATGCGCGTATTGTCGCCTGTCACGATCGCCGTTGAAAATAGCCCAATACCATCCACCGTCCCCGACACGCCGCCGCCTTCAATGGAATCGCCCACTTCAAATGGTCGAAAACTAATCAACATAATGCCCGCCGCAAAATGGGACAGACTACTCTGTAATGCCAAGCCCACCGCCAAGCCCGCCGCTCCCACAATCGTCACCAAAGTCGTGGTCTCAATCCCCACCAAATTCAGCGCTGCCACACCGCCCACAACCCAGATCACTATTCCGATCATTTGCAACGAAAATTTTTGCAGCGTTGGCTCAACCCTGATCAAAACTTGGCGGCTAAGGCTTTGGGCAAACTGGGCCGCAATGCGCGTAAAAAATACTAGAGCTGCGGCCCAAAAAAACTTAGGCAGCAGGTCCAGTCCACCCTTTAATACCGACTGCAACGTACTGTTATCTACCAGCCTATCCACAACAATTTGCAACAGAATGGCTTGACTTATGAGTGGATGGGTCAGTAGGTTCGGTTCATTCATCGACTCGTCTTCGCTCCAACGGGTACAACATTATCGTCATTGGCAAATTATCACGTCCAGGAGTATTAAAATCCCTATTAAAATCCCTATTGTTTCCCAACTTTAAAACTTACATTGATCTCTGTCAGCGTCTAACGTTAATCTATCGATCGCTCTAGATAGTCTGATTTAACGAAAAGTCAAGAACGATTTTTATTTTGGCATTTTATTTTGGCAGCGCCGCAGGATTGTAGACAATTAGCTAGAATTTTTAGCCAAGGTTCAGCGGGAGTCGCACTAACATTTTATGAGTCCAAACCTCGATGATCTGTCTCGTCAACTCGATAGTCCTGATGTCAAAGATCGAAAACTTGCCCTAGCCGCCTTACGAGAGGTGTCGGCTCACGATGCATTTCCATTAGACCTCCTGCGAAAGTATCATGAAATCGTCTGTTCTAAAGATAAACTAAGCTCATAATTGTAAATCCCTGCAATTAAATTTAACCTTAATCCAAATCTCCTTCTCCTGTTTCGATACCTAGAAGAGAGTATTCTG
>JAPLHZ010000148.1 GCA_026389365.1 Cyanobacteriota bacterium | reverse complement strand
GTGAACTGGGCCATCTTCAATTCCTTCGCCATTACGTTAGCCAGACGCGGAGGCTACCGTACCGTACCGGATGCCCTCAGAGCTTGGGCTAATATGCTCGACAATGTTTATCTTTTCTTTGTATGAAACCACCCTGCCTAACCCCCTTGAAAAGGGGAAACCGGAATTCAATTCATAGTCCCCTTGAAAAAGAAGGATTTAGGGGAATCGAGCTTTATGATTCTGATGCAACCTTAGATTGCAATTGAGCCTTGATTACAGGCTGATTTAGACTCTTGAAATAGAGCGTTCCGATCGTCCCCAAAAATGCCACATAAGCAATGGCCTGCACCACAAACAATTTCTGCGTATAACCGAGCAATGTGCTGAATATCAATCCGGGGAATCGATCGTCTGGAAGAATTTTGCTCAAGTTCCAAACCATTGGCCCAAGAATGCACGATCGGTTCATAGGTGAAGAAAAATGTTCGTAGAAAATGCAGACATTAGCCGATTTACGATCGAGTCCAGCAAAGGTATTAATCGCCGTATCAAAATGCCCCAAGGCCGTCACCACTAAGCCCGACACAATCAACAGCAAAAATACGCCCATATACAAAAAGAACTTACGAATATTCAACCGCACGCCAAATTTAAAGATTGCCGCACCGATCGCCGCTGCACTCGCAATGCCCAAAGCTGCACCGATCGCAGGCGCAATGCCCTGTTGAAATTTGGCCGCAATAAATAGAACAGTCTCAAACCCTTCACGCAAAATCGCAAAGAAAACCAGACTGAAAATTCCCCATCCCGCTTGAGTTTGAGATAGTGCCGCGCCAATAGCACCTTCAACTGTCCCCTTCATTCCCCTCGCATTCTGCGTCATCCAAATCAACATCCAACTCAAGAATGCAATGGCGATCGCACTGAAGATCCCTTCCAATGCAGGTTCAAAAACCGGACCATATTTTCCATTAGCTTGACCAATGTTCTGAAGAAACCAGCCCAGCATCACCCCAGTAATGGCACTCAAAGCAAGACCGAAACCAATGCCCGAATAGACCCAGTTTTTAAGGTGAGATTGGCTTGATTTTTTCAGATAAGCAAGGACAATACCGACGACTAGAGCAGCCTCTACGCCTTCTCGTAATGTAATCACAAATGTGGGAATGGCAGCGCTGAAATCCATGGGTTTATTTCAATGGGTTGAGAGGTGAGTTGAGAATGGGTGTCCTATCCATCGGTCAAATTTGGCCTTAGTTAATAGTTTGCCCAGACGTTTCAATTTCTTTGACAAGCTTCGTCACTTGTTGTGTTGTCTTCACAGGCGCAGCAGGTGCAACGGCAGTCGGCCAATTGAGAGCCAAGTCTTTCAATGCGACTGACATCTTTTTCGCAGTTTCCGGCGATTGGGTCTTCACTTGGCTAGAAATAGACTTAAACAGTTCACTAGAGTATTGAACAAAACCACGAGAGTCTTGATATTCAATGACTTCTTTAATTTTGCCATCTGCCACCGCCGCACCATATTCACTGTTGGCCGTATCTAGCAGTCCATTGATCACTTGAATTACAAACTTCGGCGACTTTCTTTGAGCTTCAGGCAACATTGCGATCGCGCCATCAATAGCCTTCATCGAAGTATTAAATTCAGCATCAACCTTTGCTTTGTCCTTTGCGCCCGCTTTGACCAGTTCTTGCAATGCCATCAATGATTTTTTAAATTCTTTGACACCACGTTCATTCAGTTGCGCTTCGACATCAGCATAAATTTCTTCAACCGGATGGCCAATGTGAGGCTCTGCCTGATCCGGCTTGCCGAGGGCCAGAAGCTCTTTTGCAACATACATGTGACCTTTCATTAAGCCGAGTTTTACCATGTAATCGAGGTCTTTCGCTTCACCTGTCAGCACAACTTCCTCGATCGTCACCATCTCTTTGACTTGATCGAATTGTGCCTGATTAATAACATTCTTGGAAACTAGGTCTTCAGATTTCCCATAGGGACGACTAGATTGAATCTTGTTCGAGAGTGCAGGAATACCGAGCTTGGCTTCGAGTTTGTCGAGTTCTGAAAGCAGCGCATTATTGATATTAATTTTTTTTCCATGACTCATTCCAGCATGATCGACCGAGGCCGTTGAAGTACTGGGGGCTTGCGTAGTGGGCGTGGAGTTACTGCAAGCAGCCAATAGGGAGAGACTTACTCCAGCCAAACACAGTCCTGTAAACGTTAAAAATTTCATGAGATGGAAACCAGATTTATAAAAATAATGGGCAGCCATAGATGCGAGAGATTATCAATGACACTCTGTAAAAGTAGCATAATTTTGCGATCGAAAGTCAATAGTGTGGAAGAGATTCCCCTGGACTCTACCAAAGCTAAGGCGCTTATCCCTTATTTTTAAGCATTGGCAATCACGTCAAAGTAGCCCATACAGCCCGCTTCTGCCATGAAATCTTGGTGGGGATGGAACATGAATTTCCCAGTTTCGTGATACTTAAATTCCAAAATGTGACGTTCAGCGGTGCCCATAGTAATCACATCAGTTTCGTAGCTGCCACCTGCGATCGATCGGCCCGTTTGGTTGACCGTGAATAGATTCGCGTGGAGATGAAAAGTTGCGGCAATGTCGAACTCGATCATGTTGAGAACGTAAAGCCGAATCAGTTGATCTTGTTGGATTGCGATCGGATTATGCATGTAATAGTGAGGAATTCCATTGAACGCATACAGCTCATTTTTACGATCGGCGTTCACGTCATAGCCCGCCATAATTAGTACTAATTCATCCGCAGGCGGTCGTGGCGTAGGCGGATCGACAATAAACATGCCATACAAGCCCTTACCGATATGCCGTGTTACGGGTTCCACATGGCAATGATAAAGATGGACGCCAAAGGGTTTTGCATCAAATTCATAAACAAATACTTGACCATTGCGCACGGGTTTAATGCCATCCATGTTGGCGGGATGATCACCATGAAAATGAAGTGAATGGGCGTGGCCACCTTTGTTTTGAAACACAACCCGAATCCGATCGCCTTCATTCGCCCGCAGCGTTGGAGCCGGAACCCGACCATTGAGATTCCAGGTGATGAATTTATTGGCTTTGTCGAGTTGTAATTCTCCAGACTGGGCCACGAGCTTGAATTCCCGCACTGTACGACCGTTTTCTTGAGTGACCGTTCCCCGATCGAAATCTCGCAGCATGGCCATCGGGCTAATGCTATTGCCGTGGCTCATCTCTCCGTGATTCATCGGTGCCATGGCCGGAACCTTGACCGCTCCTTGAGGCAGAGTTCCTTGAGACCTCGTTAAGGACTGTCGTTGCGACCAAGCTATTGCGCCACCAACCATGCCTAAACCCGCGCCGATGCCAGCCTGGATAATTTTACGCCGATTCCAAAAGGCTGAAGGCTGACTCAAGACTGCTTACCCACAATTAATTAATGGTACTGATAATTAATAGTACTGACTTTCATATGCACATAGAGGTTCCTAGAATATCGTAATTAGTATCGAACATCAATAGCCAGAGATCACAACAGAAAGGCAATGTCTTAGATATGTTGAAAATGATTAAATGTCTGACAAGATTTGAACTTGAACTAAAGTGCCTCTTTCTAGGGAAACGCGATAATTTCATTAGGTTTGCATACACAAAGAAATGAATTGAGGAACCAAATTCCGATCGCTCGTAAAACAAGAACTCCGACAATTAGAATTCTCGACAGGTGAATTCTCGTAGTTTTAGAGTGGCTCTGTCCTGCTTGACTCGAATGCTACTAGAGTTTGCAATAGAACTAATGCAACAGCACGGCCCAGATCCGTCAAAGAATGGCTCACTTTTAGACCAGATCCCGTACAATTAGTCACCAATAAACACCTATCTCCTGTCAAACTTTGTCATGTCTAACGAACAGTTCAGCCTTTTTGATGTAGCCTCCGATGATAGTCCTAATTTAAAACCAGCCAAAACCAAGACTAGAAAGCCCGCCGAAGTGATATTTGACCCGGCGACCTTTGATGCGGCACTGATCCCGACCACTAACAAAATGCCAATTCCAGCCGGAACCTATGACTCAATGGATCAAATCCAGGTTCACTGTAGTGAATGTCAACGGTGCGGCCTCGGCACAACTCGAACCAACGCGGTTGTGAGTCGTGGAAACCCAAATGCGTCGATTTTGATCATTGGCGAAGGGCCAGGAGAGAATGAAGACCTTCAGGGCAAACCATTCGTGGGCAAGTCTGGACAGCTTCTTGATAAGATTCTGCAATCCGTTAAATTGACTGAAGACGATGTATTCATTTGCAATATTGTCAAATGCCGTCCGCCTGAGAATCGCAAACCCAGCAAAGACGAAATGGAGGCATGTCGGCCCTATCTGATGGAACAAATTCGGCTCGTGAATCCCAAAATTATCATTATGACCGGAGCCTCTGCGATCGAAGGACTGTTCCAAGAAAAATCCGTCGGTATCACCAAAATTCGCGGTCAATGGCGAGATTGGGAAGGACGCGCCTGTATGGCAATTTTTCATCCCTCTTATCTATTGCGGAATCAATCTCGCGATCAAGGCAGCCCAAAATGGCTAACTTGGCAGGACATGCAAGCGGTACGTCAGAAGTATGACGAGTTAAACGCTGAAGAAGAGTTCTAAACCTGTGTTTCTCCGATTTGACGATCGACACAGTTCTAGCTATGTTGTCGAAGAAAACTGTTCTACGCAACGAATAAATAACTCCATGCCCAAGGCTAGGGCTGTTTCATCGATATTAAAATGCGGATGGTGGTGGGGAAAGGTCAAGCCCCGATCGGCATTGGCAGAACCCAGAAAGAAATAACAGCCCGGTACTTCTTGCAGAAAATAGGACATATCTTCGCCGCCCATCGTCTGACAATGAGGCGTGACCCGATCGTTAAGCATCAAATCGTTGGACATTAAAGAATCAGTATCGGCCACCACGTCCAAGGCAACATTTCGGACCAATTCTGTAATCCGAGGATTATTAATCAACGGTGGATAATATTTCTCATACCTTAACTCGTAGGTCGCGCCGTGCATTCCGCAGACTCCTGAAATGAGTTGTTCAATGCGGTGGTGAAAATAGTCAGCATACTGGGAATTGAAATAGCGTACCGTGCCGCTCAGCCTTGCCGTATCTGCAATCACATTGCAAGCCGTCCCTGCATGAAACTCGCCCACAGTAACGACAGCAGACTCGATCGGGTCAATATTCCGCGCCACAATAGTTTGCAGTGCATTGACAATCTGTGCCGCCACAACAATCGAGTCAACCGTCTGTTGTGGAATGGCCCCATGACCGCCGCGCCCCAGCACCGTAACGCGAAACGTTTCCACCGCCGCCATCAATGCCCCGTCTCTCACGCCCACCGTGCCGATCGGCAACTGCTGCCACACATGCAGCCCAATAATTGCGTCCACCTGCGGATTTTGTAACACACCTGCTTCGATCATCGGTTTTGCACCGCCCGGTCCTTCTTCGGCGGGTTGAAAGATGATTTTGACGGTGCCAGAAAAGGTATGGCGATGGGCGGCGAGATAACAGGCGGTTCCGAGGGCGATCGCAACATGGGCATCGTGACCACAGGCGTGCATTTTGCCGGGATGTTTCGATCGATATTCAAGTTCATTTTCTTCTTGAATCGGGAGCGCATCCATATCGGCCCGAATTCCCAACACTGGACCCGGACGATCGCCTTGAATAGTAGCAACAATACCTGTTTTTGCGATGCCTGAGGTGTAGTCGATACCCCACTGATCTAATTTTTGGGTAATGAACTGGGCGGTTAGGGTTTCTTCAAAGCCGAGTTCAGGATGCTGGTGAATTTGTCTGCGCCAAGTGATGACTTGGGCATGGAGCGATCGGACCTGTAGGCGAACATTTTGTAAATGGGGCGAGTTTAAAACAGTGGAGGTGACCATAAACATCTGTGAATGTAGGAATCTCTTTAATTTTGGCATTTCTATGATGGGATTGTGGGCGGCTCCCGGTAAGATGTTTGATGTAATGCCGTTTTGATTAAGCCAGCGCGTCTTTCATGTACATTGATCTTGGTCCATTTGCCTTCGAGATTGATCCCGGTGCCATTGCAGGGGCTGCACTGTGGGCCATGGCGCTTTATTTAGGGTTTTCACCCTTGGCGGGGGCGTTGACCGATCGGTTGGCGGCTTGGATGGGGAATGCGGAGAAGTCGCTCTATGCCACCAAGGAAGAGTTTGAAAGTACTCGAACAGCCCGCGAGGCTCAAAATACCTTTTATGGATCGCTCTTGAGTGTGCTGCCGTTCTTGGTGGTGGGCACGTTGTTGAGTTTGGGGGTGAATGTGAGTTTGGGTGAGGATTGGGTCTTTAGTGGTGGGGTTTTGGTGACGCTGTTATGTGGGGTTTACGATCTCGATCGGCGCAACCGTGACGACGATGATGAAGAGGAGGACGATGAATGATCAATCCTCGGCCTGATGTTCAACTTGTGACCCGATCGTTACTCACGGATCTTTGTGCTGAGGCGGCGACGACGGTTCGTAAACGTAAGAACTATAATTTTCACGAGCATCCCGAACGAGTTCAACGTTTTTTAAATGTATTGCAACCCGGAACTTATGTTCGCCCTCATTGTCACGATCGCGCTGATGGTGTGAATGGTTTTGAGTTCTTTTTGGTATTGCAAGGGGCAATCGGAATGATTATTTTGAATGCTGATGGAGACGTGGTGCGATCGGAGCGATTGGATGCAAACGGTGAGGCGCGTGGGATCGAATTGGCTGAGGGACTGTATCATACGCTGGTGGTGCTGGAGCCAGATTCAGTAATTTTTGAACTTAAAGAAGGACCGTATCAAGTCTCGACAGATAAAGATTTTTTGCAAATGTTTCCGCCCGAAGGAAGCGCTGAATGTGAGAAATGGGTGCGATCGTGGGAAATGTTGTTTTAAGGGCGTGAATTAAGCTAGAAAATCACCACCGATCGGATCATCATTAATTTCAAACCCCTAATCGATCTCAACCTACAATTTACCCCTGAATTCGAGTCAGCTTAAACTCACTTAAATCCAGGGGTAATACGTCAGATAATCACAAAGACTAGGCAGAAATTGAGCGTTCTATTTCACCCGAGTTGCCCGGTTTGCATTAGTCGTACGATCCATATCACGAACCTTCTTACCACGCCAGAACAACCGAATTGGAGTCCCCCGGAAGCCCAAGGATTCACGGAATTTCCGTTCAATATATCGACGATAACCATCGCCAAATAAATCGGGATTATTCACAAACAAGGCGATCGAAGGCGGTTGAATACTCACCTGAGTGCCGTAGTAAATCTTGCCCTGTTTCCCTTGTCTTGTTGTGGGCGGAGTATGCCACATGACCGCATCTTCAATCACCTCATTAATCACAGACGTTTGCAGACGACGGCGATGTTGTTCTGCTGCCGGAGCGATCAAGTCAAAAATCTTCTCGACCCGCTGACCATTCAACGCACTCGTGAAAATAATGTCTGCCCATTCAGTAAAGTGAAAGCGCGATCGGATTTCACGTTCAAATTCATAAATGGTATTAGAGTCCTTCTCGATCATGTCCCATTTATTCACCACCACCACACAAGCGCGCCCTTCATCCAGAATACGGCCCGCTAGCTTCTGGTCTTGCTCCGTCACCCCGTCCTCTGCATCCAATACCATAAGGACCACGTCCGATCGGTTAATGGCTTTAAAGGCACGGTTAATGCTAAAGAATTCTGGACCATAGTCCACATTCTTTTTCTTACGGATTCCGGCAGTGTCAACAAGACGATAATGAATGCCGTCGCGCTCCACTTGCATGTCAATGGTGTCACGAGTGGTGCCGGAGATGTCAGACACAATAGACCGATTTTGGCCTGTGAATGCATTCAGCAAACTAGACTTACCAACGTTTGGACGACCCACGATCGCCACCCGAATTTCTTCATTGTCCGTGAATTCGCTAGCCTCGGGGAAAAACTTAATCACCTCATCCAGCATGTCACCCGTGCCGTTTCCGTGGATCCCGGACATCGCATAGGGAGTGCCAAGCCCCAAGGACCAAAATTCAGCGGCCTGCAATTCGCCATGAATCACAGATTCGCACTTATTCACCGCCAAAATAACTGGCACCGATTGAAGCCGTAACCAACTTGCAATTTCCTCATCTGCGATCGTCAGCCCTTGCCGCCCGTCCACCACAAAAATTGCCGCACAGGACTCTGCCAATGCCGACTCCGCCTGCTCCCGAATCATCGGTAAAAATTCTGTATCATCATCAAAAACAAGACCCCCTGTGTCCACAACCGTGAACTCACGATCGAGCCAGAAGGCGCGTTTGTAGGTGCGATCGCGGGTCACGCCCGGTTCATCAAAAACGATCGCATCTTGGACTTGTGCCAGACGGTTCACGATTGTCGATTTGCCGACATTCGGACGACCGATAATGGCAACAATAGGTAACGGCATAGAAATGGCCTAGAAGAAAGGGAAAAATTGTCGGACTTTAACGAGCCTCATATTGTACGTCATTACAAGCGATCCCTATACGATCGGTTGTAATAAATTTGAATGTTATGGAAAAATGACTAAATTCCATGCATAAGTCATAGGGGATCGAAAGGCATTCTAGAACGCGATCGATTCAATCATTGACTTGAAATAATGAGGTTTTATGTCGATACAATGGCGTTGGAAAGTACTGGGCTTAATCTATTTGGTGGTATTTTGCTTAATTTTACTTTTTGCATATCAGGGGAAATTGCCGAGGATTTTGACGGCCAATGATAAGGCCGCTCATGTGATTTTGTATGGAATAGCGACATTTTTAGGTCATCGAATCCTGGATTTTCGGGTCTTCTATCGCCGAATACCCTTATTTCCCGCTCTCTTTGGCATTTTCACCTTTGTTGAAGAATCTACACAAGCATTGTCGCCCAATCGGACGTTTGATCTTGGGGATCTGGTTGCGAGCTTTGTGGGAATTGCCATCGGTTGGTGGGTATGCGAACGACTGAAACCCAAGAGCGATCGCTAAAAAACCGGGATCATCTTGAATTCAAGACAACCCCGGTTTTAATCTCTGACTTTAATTAGAACTGAATTTATTTGGTTTCAGTGAAGTCAGCATCAATCACGTCGTCACCATCAGGAGCGGAACTCTTTGCACCTGCATCAGGACTACCTTCTGCCTCAGCACCCGCCTGCTGGTACAGGTTGGTTGTGATTTGGTAGAGGGCTTGTTCGAGTTCAGTCTTTTTGGTTGGGATCTCATCGAAGTTTTCCGCTTGGATTACATCGCGAAGTTCTTTAACCAGTCCTTCAATTTTGGACTTATCGTCCGCTGTCACCTTGTCACCCAAGTCGCTCATTTGCTTCTCGGCTTGATAGGCAAGAGAGTCAGCTTGGTTTTTCAGGTCAATCCGATCGCGCTTTTCTTTGTCACTAGACGAGTTGACCTCCGCGTCGCGGACCATCTTCTCGACTTCAGTTTTGTCGAGGGTCGAAGCCCCGGTAATGCTGATGGTTTGCTCTTTGCCCGTGCCCTTATCTTTAGCCGTAACGCTCAAAATTCCGTTGGCATCAATGTCAAAGGTCACTTCAACTTGAGGCACACCACGAGGCGCGGCTGGAATTCCATCGAGACGGAATTGACCGAGACTCTTGTTGTCATTGGACATTTCCCGTTCGCCTTGAAGGACGTGGATTTCCACGTTGGATTGTCCGTCCACAGCGGTGGAGAAGGTTTCCGACTTCTTGGTAGGAATGGTAGTGTTGCGGGTAATGATCTTGGTCATCACGCCACCAAGGGTTTCGACCCCCAGGGACAACGGAGTTACGTCGAGCAGCAATAGCCCTTCGGTTCCTTGTTCGCCAGATAACACCCCCCCTTGAATTGCTGCGCCCAACGCCACAACTTCATCAGGGTTAACGCTTTCATTCGGTTCTTTGCCCAAAAGCTTTTTGACGAGTGCTTTAACCGCTGGGATCCGAATGGATCCGCCAACGAGAACAACTTCATCAATCCGATCCTTAGGGATCTTTGCATCAGCCAATGCTTTTTCGACCGGAATTCGGCAACGATCGATTAAATCTGCCGCCAATTCTTCAAACTTCGCACGGGTCAAGGTCAGTTCCAAATGCTTTGGACCGTCTTGAGTGGCCGTAATAAACGGAAGGTTGATGTCGGATTGAGTGACATTGGAAAGCTCGATTTTTGCTTTTTCAGCCGCTTCAGTTAGACGTTGCAGAGCTTGCTTGTCTTTACGAAGATCGATGCCTTCTGCCTTTCTGAACTCTTCCGCCATGTAATCAACGATCTTTTTATCGAAGTCGTCGCCGCCGAGGTGAGAGTCACCCGAGGTAGACATCACTTCAAATACGCCGTCGCCGATTTCAAGAATCGAAACGTCAAACGTACCGCCACCTAAGTCGAATACCAAGATGATTTCGTTAGCTTTTTTATCTAGACCGTAGGCCAGGGATGCAGAGGTTGGTTCGTTGATTATCCGCAGAACTTCAAGACCTGCAATTTTTCCAGCATCTTTCGTCGCTTGACGCTGGGAGTCATTGAAGTAAGCGGGGACGGTGATGACCGCTTGGGTGACTTCTTGGCCCAAGTATTTGCTTGCATCATCTTTCAGCTTCCGAAGAATCTGTGCTGAAATTTCTTCAGGTGCGAATTGCTTGCCTTGAGCGGTGCAATCTAGACGGACGTTGCCGCCGCTATTGACGACTTTGTAGGTGACATCAGTCGTTTCTTTGGAGATTTCTTCAAACCGACGACCGATGAATCGCTTAACGGAATAAAACGTGTTTTCCGGGTTCATTACGGCTTGGCGCTTGGCGATTTGTCCAACTAGACGATCGCCATTCTTTGCATAACCAACAACTGACGGGGTGGTGCGAAGACCTTCTGCATTTGCAATCACAGTTGGCTTTCCGCCTTCCATTACTGCGACGCAAGAATTTGTGGTACCTAGGTCAATTCCAACTACTTTTCCCATGGGACTTACTTCGACTCCTTAAAATACTGTCTGGTTAAATTTGAAAGAGGGACTTTCTTAATGTCTTCGGGCTTGCCGAGGTCATCTAAGCTCAAAAATGGGTGCGTCGCGTGGGAAATTCGCACCGGAGATTGTCGGGAGTGCTAACTGATTAGCGAAGCTCTGACAATACATCCCCTAACCCTCATATAGTTGTCTGGGTGTGGGCGTTTGATGAAGGGGTATTTACCGAACCCAAACCGTCCCCAAGAATGGCGGTAGTGGCTGAATTCGGCTTCCAGTGCGCTTTTCCCACGATGACTTTACCCATAAGTCTAGAGCGACACTTTGACACTACGAGTCCGATCGTCCTCTCGTTTTGGCATGGTCAAGGTCAGCAAGCCATTTTTAAAAACAGCCACTACTTTATCGGCCTCGACTTCCACAGGCAGAGTGATGACCCGATGGAATGCCCCGGTGCGAAATTCGGAAGTGTAAACGTGAGACGTTGGGGGGGTAGTGTTCGCTTCACCTGGTACTTCATCAGTCGATCGGGGTTCCGAGGATTCGGTTTCGATGGGTTCTGTCTCGGTCGCAGATTTTTTCATACCTCGCATTGAAACCGAGTCTCGGGTGACTTGAACATCGAGGTCGTCAGGTTCAAATCCAGGCAATTCTGCACATAGGATTAGGGCATTTTCGGTGCCCGTGAGTTCGATCGCGGGGACTCTAACGGCGCGATTGACGGTGGTGGTGAATGACTCTCGGGTGAGGGGAACCATTTCTTCAAACAATTGATCTAATTGCCGACGGACGGTTTCCACTTCTTGCCAAGGTTGCCAACGGACAAAGGAGATAGACATAATGGTTCTCTCTGAACTTATAAGGGCGAATTAAGAACTGAGAATGGTTTGACTGTTAATGCTTTTTTTAATGCTTTTTTGTGTCGGTTCCATTCTTCTGGGTTTGTTTTTCCATGCACTCAATGTACGACGAATGATTGGAAGATGACATTGAGGGCGACCGAATGGATGTGGTGAAGTAACCGCCGATCGGATTTGAAACGACCGTCATTACAGGGTTCGGTATTCGACTACTTGATGGGCGGTATGATGGGTTTGATGGTAAATAACCGAATTAATCTCTAGACGATTAATCTCTAGACTATGGTTAATCGGAATGATTCTGGTGGCACAAAAGTAATGCCTCGCCGATCGGCTTTGACCTCATTTACGAGATTACTTTCAAATTGAAATTGATGTAGTACTGTTGCCAATACTAATTTCATTTCAAATAATGAGAGCGCCATCCCGACACAACTTCGGCTTCCACCTCCAAAGGGTAAAAACTCAGAGGGTGAGAATTTTCGCTCTAAAAACCGATCGGGATTAAATTGTTTTGGATTGGCATAGGTTGCCTCCCGTTGATGGGCAGTTTGAATACAAGGAATTAATACAGTGCCTTTTGGATAAGTCCGATCGGCCCAAGTCACTGTTTCTTTGACCCGACGAGGTTGTGCAATTAAAGCAATGGGCTGTAAACGCAACGACTCTTTACAAACAGCGGTCAACAATGGCTGTTCTGAAAGGGGAATAGGGTCATGCTGGAGTGGCGCAATTTCCGATCGTAATCTGGTCAACATCATGGGATCTCGATGAACCCAATAAAAGGCCCAAGAAAGTGACGACGCAGTTGTTTCATGCCCTAGGAGCAATAGTGTAATTAATTGAGGTTCTCCCAGAATTCCCGTGGAGGACGCTAGATGTGGTTTGAAGGCAATTGACAATCCTAGGGAATTTAGGTTGCTGGAAATCGCGTATACCCATTAAGGTCGAGAGTGAGGCGTTGAAAGAGACGATTCACAT
>JAPLHZ010000360.1 GCA_026389365.1 Cyanobacteriota bacterium | reverse complement strand
ATGATGAAATCTTTCGTAGTGTAGTTTTTCTATTTCTTCATCTGTGAACGTTAATTGGATCATTATGGGAAAACCTAAATTCTTTCCTCCCATTTTCACCCTTTTGTAAAATAAAGTCTACTACCTGCTAAAGTATAGTCTGAAATACTATCGCGATATGAATAATGTTGTGAATACCTCTAGACAAGAAGGTAAAAAAGAAGGCATAGAGCTAGGGCAACTTCGAGAACAATCGCTCATCTTTCGTCTTCTCACACGGCGTATTGGGGTTGTGCCCGATCATTTAATCAATCGGATTCAAGCATTAACGATCGAACAACTCGAAATCTTAGCGGAAGATCTATTGGATTTTGGCACTTTAGATGATTTGACTAATTGGTTAGAGTGAGTCGATCGATTCAATCCAGATCAAGACTTAAAATCGAGGCTTACCCATCGTCGTAATTGAACCCCCCAAGCCCAACCGACCAAACTGCCCAAGACATACAGCGGAAAATCTTCCCAAGTAAATCCATTGCCCAAAATCAATCGGCCCAACAGGTTGGATCGGGCGGCCACTAAAATGGGGTCTTTAGACAGTTGCGAAAACTCAATGACAAAGGAGAATAAACAAACAGAAATGGCACCCGCGATCGGCTTCATCTTCGGCACAATCAATAGCAATAATAGAATTAGCAATGTTTCGTAAGCCACATTGCCAAATAGATTGCGAAACCATTCTGGCATTAGGGGTGAAAACCGGACAGCATAGCCGATCGGAATTATCAGAATTGCATTGATTGCTAAAACAACTCGATACTTCATTAGATTTTCCTAATCCCTAAATCGATCACCTCAAACCGCAGACAGAAGCACCAACTAGTCCTACCTGGGGATTCAAAATCAAATGAACTGGAACTGCTTCAAGAAGCGATCGCATTCTACCTTTATGTAAAAACGATCGCATAAATCGTCCATCTTCAATCAAGGGCAAGAGCTTTGCAGCAATCCCGCCTGCAATGTATAACCCCCCATAAGGCAATAGTTTCAATGCTAGATTTCCAGCTTCTGCACCGTAGGCATCGACAAACATTTCGAGGGTTTGCAGACAAAGGCGATCGCCTGATTCTAATGCGCCTGCACCAATGATTGCGCCCGGATCAATTGTTTTTGTTGGCAATCCAATTTCAGATTCCCATTGATGAATGGCTTGACTGATGGTTGGTGATTCTTTGGCAATGTTTCGATCGCGCAAAAACTGATAGATGGATACAATGCCTTGCCCAGAAATAACCCGTTCTGCGGAGAGCCGATCGATCCCAAATTTTGCCAGCAAATAGCGAGATAATTGATATTCTAGTTCTGTCCGTGGTGCGAAATCTGAATGTCCGCCTTCAGAACTAAAGACTTGATATCCCGATTGTCCATGAATTAAGAAGCCTTGCCCTAGACCCGTTCCAGCTCCAATGACTGCGATCGGGGCTTCAGATTCAGATTCGCCGACATTCAAGGTCAGGAGATCATTATCTTGCAATCCCAACACACCATATCCAACTGCGGCAAAATCATTAATTAGAGAAACTTTAGGAATTTTTAGTTCTCGGGCAATCCGATCGCCTTGGAGTTTCCAGCCGAGATTTGTGACATTAGATGTGTTTTTGACCACCGGACCCGCAATGCCAAAACAAGCACTTTCGATCGGCGCGATCGCTCCCAGTTTTGCGGTTGCTTCAGTTAAGAAGGCTTCCACCATGGGCACTAAATCGGGAAAACCAGCACTGACGTACTTAGACTCGTACAGGTTGACGATCTGGGTCGGCGATTGGGCTTGGACTAGGCGGAGAATGGTTTTGGTGCCGCCGATGTCACCTGCAATGAGAAGCGTCATGAGGGAATATTTAGAATTACTTTGCATGATCATGACACAAGACATCGTGAGAAAATGAATAGGTGACAAAATCATTATACTAATTTTTAACGAGAACCCTCATGAATCCTGCGATCGCAGACCTTCGTCAAGACTACAAACTCCATGCCCTGCTGGAAGCCGATGCAAATCCCGATCCGATTGTTCAATTTCAAACCTGGTTCGACGGGGCCGTTGCCGCACAATTGCCCGAACCCAACGCCATGACGATCGCCACGGCTACGCCAGACGGAATTCCATCGGCGCGGGTGGTGTTATTGAAAGGATTTGACGATCGGGGCTTTGTTTTTTTTACGAATTACGACAGCCATAAAGGTCAAGAATTACAGGCCAATCCCCATGCAGCGCTGGTTTTTCTATGGACTGAGTTAGAGCGTCAGGTACGGATTCAAGGCACGGTTGAGCGGATTTCCGCTGTTGATTCCGATGAATATTATTACAGTCGTCCTGCGGGCAGTCGGTTGGGGGCTTGGGCTTCGGTCCAGAGTCAGGTGATTGCCGATCGGAGCGTTTTGGAAACCCGTCTCGCGCAACTGCAAACCGAATATCCGAATGGCGATATTGCGCGGCCATCACACTGGGGTGGGTTTCGGGTGGTGCCAACTCTGATTGAATTTTGGCAAGGGCGATCGTCTCGGTTACACGATCGATTACGGTATCAAAAAGTCGAAGCGGGGTGGACGATCGATCGGTTGTCACCCTAAATGTTGTCAGTCCGCTTATTAGACTTAATCGGAAATAGGGTTTTGCGAATTTACAGCCCTTGCCTAGCAAGGCTTTGAATCTCTAAAAAATAATTTCCGATAATGTTTATTGTAATGTCCAATCGATTTGAGACGTAGTCTCAGGATCGACGAAAGAGGCGGGGACGGTCTCAAACCAAGATTTACAAACGGCGTTATGGGAGATGATTTAATAGTGAATATCAATTGGAAATATCTAGCCTATCGTGCGATTCGGCTCATTCTTTTGAGCTATGGCACCGTTGCTATTTATGCCTATGGCTTTAGCGATCGGAGCATTTTTCCCGCTATGCCGACGACCTATGAAACGCTGCCTGATCTCAAACAAATTCCCACGTCAAATGGCCAAACGATCGCCCTTCGCTACCTCAAGAACGATACTGCAAAATACACATTTTTAATGAGTCATGGCAATGGTGAAGATTTGGGGGATATTCAGGGGGAAATGGAGCGGTTTTGGGCTATGGGATTGAATGTGGTGGCCTATGATTATCGTGGCTATGGGAAAAGCCAAGGTTCGGCAAGTGTAGCTAATGTTTATGATGATATTGATGCTGTATAAGCCTTGCAGCTAGCTGGTTTTCTTCATTTTCTGGCAGAAAGCGGTTTTGCTAGGTAGGCAGGCTCTACCACTGATCGCAGAGTAACGGCTTCCTTCAAAGCCAAGTATCACGGGAAAAGATATCAAATGGGTTCTATATCGCTATTTGACGGAAGACATGAAGGTTTCACCCGATCGGATCCTTTTGTATGGTCGATCGGTGGGGGGTGGACCGAGTACTTATCTGGCGTCGCGTAAACCTGTTGCTGGGATGATTTTAGAGAGTACATTTATCAGTACTTTTCGTGTACAACACTCCGGACAGATTTTCAGTCGGTCAAGCCCTGAGAGAGCCGTATTCCAGTAGTCTCTGGTAGTTTGGATTTAATTTAACCAAAGTCGGGTCCAAACCAAACATTGCGATAAATAAGTCTAATAAATGCTCATTT
>JAPLHZ010000335.1 GCA_026389365.1 Cyanobacteriota bacterium | reverse complement strand
CTTAACCGTATTGAAAACTGTTGGGCTTGGCTGAAATCTCGTATCCGTAAACTCCTAAGGGATTCACCTAATCTTCATGATGCTATAGACTCCGTTCTTGCTCTTGCTGCGTCCTAACTTCACTGGCTATAGCTATACTTAAAAGAATAATTAAAGAAAAAGCCCTGAACAGAATATGCCCAGGACTTCTCAATTAGAACCAACGATCGGCTCTCTAACTATTCAGATTAGGCATCAAGTTTGTTGAGGTTTGGAACTTGCACTTTGGTCGCTAATCCAACTGTTTTCAAGAACTTGATCACCATCCAAGTCATATCAATTTCCCACCACTTCAATCCATGACGAGCAGAATATTGGAATGCATGGTGATTGTTATGCCAGCCTTCGCCATAGGTCAATAGCGCAGCCCACCAACAGTTAGTGGAGTTGTCGCCGGACTCATGGGAACGATAGCCAAACTTGTGGGTGGCGCTGTTCACAAGCCAAGTGCAGTGATACACCATTACCAAACGAGCGAAGATGCCCCAGAACACAAACGACCAGCCCAAGTTTCCACCTGCGTCGCCTACGTTGTAACGAGTTCCGATCGCGTACAACACCGCACCCAGCGCCACTTGCATGGGGAAGAAGAATTTGTCAAAGAAACGATACACAGGATCATTGGCGATGTCTTTGGTGAATTTCGGCACTTCTTTCAGCGCAGGCACCTCGTACATCATCCAACCGATGTGGCTCCACCAGAACCCCTTAGTCGAGTCGTGATGATCATTCGGCTGGTCTGAAAAACGGTGGTGATGACGATGCAAGCCAATCCACCAAATCGGACCGCCCTGCATGGCCATAGTGCCGCAGAAAACGAAGAAGTATTCTAACCATTTAGGAACTTGGAAGCTACGATGTGCGACCAGTCGGTGCCATCCTAGAGTAATCCCAAGTCCACCCGTAATCCAGTGCAAAACCAGCGCCAGTACCACACCCTGCCAGCTAAAAAACTGCGGTAGTAGCGCCAACAATGCGCCGATGTGAAGCAGACCAATCACAGTAGCGAAGTACCATGACACACGGAGTTTGTTTTCAGTTGCGATTGTCATTCCTAGAATCTCATGAAGAAACTTAGCCTAATCTGCGCGACAATAAGCTCCGCAATCGTTGTACGCCATCACTTGATGGACCCTGTTAGTGCATCAACAAGTAAATGCAAAGGAACAAGTCAATGAACAGTACAGAACTGATTCAGCAAGCAGAAGAAGCATTGTTACAGATTTTTTACGAAATTGATGCGCAGGTCAAGCACAATCTTCAAAGAGTTTTGACGGCTTTCCGCACTCACCGAGTTGGAACCCACCATTTTGCAGGGGTTTCGGGCTATGGACATGGCGATTTGGGACGCGAAATCTTGGACAAAGTTTTCTCAGAAATCGTCGGAGCAGAGTCCGCAGCGGTCCGGGTCCAGTTTGTCTCAGGGACTCATGCGATCGCATCCTGCTTTTATGGAGTATTACGACCCGGTGACGAGCTGTTATCTGTTGTGGGTGCGCCTTATGACACCTTGGAAGAAGTGATCGGGACAAGGGGCACAGGCCAAGGCTCGCTAGCGGAGTTTGGCATTACTTATCGCCAATTGGACCTAACTTCTGACGGGAAAATAGATTGGGAAGCGCTGAAGACCGCTGTGAGACCGGAAACTAAGATGGTAACGATCCAACGATCGTGCGGTTATGCGTGGCGATCGAGCTTGTCCATTGCGGAAATTGAAGAAATTTGTAGAATTGTTCATAACCAGAACCCAGATACCGTGTGCTTTGTAGATAATTGTTACGGAGAATTTATAGAGCGCCAAGAGCCGACGATGGTGGGTGCGGACTTGATGGCCGGGTCTCTGATTAAAAATCCAGGGGGGACTATTGTAACCGCAGGCGGGTATGTGGCGGGGCGTGCTGATTTGGTGGAAAAAGCCTGTTGTCGGTTGACGGCTCCTGGCATCGGAAGCCATGGTGGAGCGACGTTTGACCAGAATCGATTGCTGTATCAGGGGTTGTTTTTAGCGCCGCAGATGGTGGGTGAGGCGATGAAGGGAAATCACTTGACGGCTTATGTTTTTGACAAGATCGGATATCCCGTTAATCCTGGGCCGTTTGAGCCTCGGCGGGATGTGATTCAAGCTGTCAAACTGGGCGAGGCTAAAAAAGTGATCGCCTTCTGTAAAGCCGTGCAGCAATGGTCGCCGATCGGTTCTTATCTAGAACCTGTCCCAGCGGAAATGCCGGGTTATGAGAGCGAGTTAGTGATGGCAGGCGGAACCTTCATCGATGGCAGCACTTCGGAGTTCTCCGCCGATGGCCCATTGCGGGAACCTTACACCGTGTTTTGCCAAGGTGGGACGCATTGGACTCATGTGGCGATCGCACTAGAGGAGGCGATCGAGGCAGTTGGGACCGCATCCTAATCTCAGTAATTCCAGTTCTAAAAATTTTAAAGGCTTAAACCTGAATTTTTCGCTTTAACGAGGTGTCACATTTTGGTGAAGTGCGATCGCCATTCAGGGACAGATGTTTACGTTGATGGCGTTCAGCTACTTGTAAGATGAGTGGCTAACGATCATCGACTAGCTTTTTATACCAAGCTACTTAGACTAGCAACGCTGGAAGAGTAGCTAATATGCTAAGCTAAACGAAGTGCAGCAATTTGCTTGGCTTAGGGTTATGGTCGAAAAACTAATAGTTAGAAACTTTGCTGGCATTAAAGATTTAGAAATTGATGTCAAGCAGATAAATATATTAATTGGCCCGCAGGCTAGTGGTAAAAGCGTATGCGCAAAACTTCTCTTTTACTTCAAGAGCTTCCCAAGCGAAATTTTATCTGCTGTAGAAAATGAGCAAAGAAAGCCAAAGTTGGACTCGGATTATTCTAAGACTTTTGAAGAATATTTTCCTCCGGAATCATGGGGAAATCAGAACTTTTTTATTAGATATGAGATTTCTAGCGTTTTTGTCGAGATTAGCAGGAGGCAAGACGGTAGGGGGAAAATCTTGCTGACTTATTCAGATATCTTTAAGAAAGAGTTGACGAGGCTACGCACGTTGCAACGGAAAATAGAAGATAAAAGTCTTGAAAAAGATAAAAAATATGAACCTATTGATAAGATGCAAACCAGAAGAATGCTCAGAGAGTCTCTGAATGAATCTTTGCAAAGTTCTCTTTGTAAAGAAGCGACTTTTACACAACTATTCATTCCTGCAGGTCGTTCTTTTTTTGCAAATCTCCAAAGCAGCATATTTTCTTTTCTTTCAAGCAACAATGCACTTGATCCATTCTTAAGAGCTTTTGGCTCAACCTATGAGAATGTTAAGAGTTTTCGTTTTAGCAGATCGCGAGGCAGACTGAATGAGGGAAAAGAAGGGAAAGAGATACAGGATGAAATGAATCGGTTGATAGAAAAGTCTTTGTGTGGGAAGTATATCTACGAAAAAGGCAAAGATTTTCTAGATGTTGCAGATGGACGACGTATTAATGTTGCAAACTCGTCTTCTGGTCAACAAGAGACTCTCCCACTTACAATTATGCTTGCTGCGTTACCTTTTCTGGCTTCTCCTCGATCTGGACAAACAGTTTATATTGAGGAACCAGAAGCGCATTTGTTTCCAAGTGCACAACGCAGTATTATCGAGTTAACAGCTACTGTGTTTAATTATAGAAAGGAGCAACTTCAATTCTTCATAACTACTCATAGCCCTTATGTCCTCACAGCAATTAATAATTTGCTTCAGGCTGGAATCCTCTATCAAAAAGCTGATCAGAATGTATTGAGTCAATTGGAAAAAATAGTTCCAGAATATAAGGCACTAAATACCTCTGATCTTTCAGCTTACGTATTAACAAGTGGTAAATGCAGTAGTATTATCTGTCCTGATACTGGATTGATAGATGCAAAGATTATTGACTCTGTATCTGATGAGTTGGCTATTGAGTTTGACAAGCTTTTGGATTTAACTTGAACTAGATTTACATTTACATATGAAAAGTTTGTCGGCATGTGAAGAATACAAATCTGATACAAGACTTGTATTACAAGAAAATAAAAGTAAGATAACTTTTCTAAATCCAAATCAATACCAAATATTAATCATCAGAGTTGATGATTGTGTCATTAAGGATAAGGAAATCTTGAGGTGTGACTATGCAATCGTTCCCTGTGATGAAGTTGAAATATATGTAGAGTTGAAGGGTAGTGATATCTCACATGCCGTCAAACAAATAGAGTCAACTATTAGGTTACTTTCAGATGATCCCCAAAAAATAAAGAAACTTTGCTTTGTAGTCTCTACACGAGTTCCTAAACATTCCACAAGTGTGCAACAACTGAAAAGTCAGTTTAAGAAGAAGTTTAATGCTAGTTTCCGAATAAAAAATATCCGGGATAGTTATGATTTGAGTGATGCTATTGCCTAAGTAAAGTATTGAAAAATACGCTGTCTAACAATTCAAATGCAGCGGACGATTGAGAGTTGCTAGTGGTGAATTCGAGGTTACTACCCGCTGCTGACCACGATCGTTAGCCTGTGACTTTCGGCAGGGGTAGCTTGAAAACTTAGCAATAGAATTGCCTACTCTCTTTGGCTCACTGAAACAAAGACTGAGCGATCGCTCAAGCGACTTAAGTGATTAATTCCCGTTCTGTAAATTACACCTCTTGATAGAGTTCTTCAGGTTTGGTGTTGGATAAGATCTGAGGTGTGAGGTCTATCCCCTCTTAAACTCATGAACACTAACACCTTTGAATCGTTTGCCACCCAGTCAGCGATCGCCTTCCTCAACGTTTACCGTACACATATTTCACCCCGAAAAGGCTTCTCCTGTCCCCATCGGTTGTTGCATGGAGACGAATCTTGCTCAGACTATGTGAAACACATCCTGACTCATCAAAGGATATAGGGAGTGGAACCGTTCCTTGGTAGAATTATCGTTGGAACCTTGTCCGTAATTACCCTCAATCTAACCTATGAATTCTCATTCAGTCATTTCAGTGAATTCTGTCAGCAATCATCAGGATCTTGTGATTCAAGGTGACAAGATTACATCTGGATTGCAGGGACGGATTCAGATTCCAGGCGACAAGTCGATTTCACACCGATCGCTCATGTTGGGCGCATTAGCCGACGGCGAGACCGTGATTCATGGCTTGCTGTTAGGAGAAGATCCACGCAGTACGGCGGCTTGTTTCCGGGCGATGGGGGCGACGATTTCTGAACTGAATAGCACCGAAGTCCGAGTTCAAGGCATTGGTTTAGGCAATCTTCGAGAACCGGAAGATGTGCTGGATACGGGGAATTCAGGGACGACGACTCGGCTGATGTTGGGGATTTTGGCCAGTCATCCCGATCGGTTTTTCACAGTGACAGGCGACCATTCCATCCGATCGCGGCCCATGTCTCGCGTCGTGAAACCATTGCAACAAATGGGCGCACAAATTTGGGGCCGCAAGGGAAATTCTTTAGCTCCCTTAGCGATTCAGGGACAAACGCTCAACGCCATAACCTACGAGTCTCCGATCGCATCAGCACAGGTCAAATCCTGCATTCTGTTGGCGGGGTTAATGGTAGATGGCGAAACCACGGTGACAGAACCTGCCCTATCTCGCGACCACAGTGAACGGATGCTGCGGGCGTTTGGGGCGATCGTCAAAGTGGATCCCGATCGCATCAGTGCGACAGTCGTGGGCGGTGCGACGTTGATCGGGCAAACGGTGATTGTGCCGGGGGATATTAGTTCGGCGGCGTTTTGGTTGGTGGCAGGGGCGATCGTGCCCGGTTCTGACTTGACGATTGAAAATGTCGGCATGAATCCCACCCGCACCGGAGTTCTCGAAGCGTTGCAAATGATGGGCGCAGATATTGAGATTTTGAATGCGCGGGAAGTGACGGGAGAACCTGTGGCAGATCTGCGGGTGCGATCGAGTCAATTGCGCGGCATTACGTTGGAAGGTTCGATTATTCCAAGATTGATCGATGAGGTACCGATTTTGGCGGTTGCTGCAATATTTGCATCAGGAACAACCGTGATTAAAGATGCCGAAGAGTTGCGGGTGAAGGAGAGCGATCGGATTACCGTGATGGCGAATCAGTTGAATGCCATGGGCGCAAAGGTGACGGAGTTGCCCGATGGGATGGAGATTGTGGGTGGGACGGCGCTGACGGGGGCTGAGGTCGATAGTTTTACCGATCATCGGATTGGGATGAGTTTGGCGATCGCGGCTCTGAATGCTGCGGGAACGACGACTATTCATCGGGCGGAAGCGGCTTCGATTTCCTATCCGACCTTTGTGGAGACGTTGGAAGGGGTGGTGGGTTAGGTCGAAAACCATGAGACTCCCCACAGCGTTAGTGATTCCGGATGCAAAAGTTGATAATTATCTTTTGATTCGGAAAGCAAAAAATGATAAATCTCAATTTTTAGCAAAAGCTGGATTTACTGCTGAGAATCCAGAGGATCTGAAGACTGCGCTTCGGATTCAGGCTGTCTCTGCCGATGCTGTACTGGATCGGATTGACGACGAGTATGGACAGTTCTATCGAGTCGCGGGAGTTTGGTCGGCGTAAACGGGGTTAGCCTTTCTGTGGTTACAATTTGGGTAGAACGTCGATCAGATAGTCAATTTCAGCTTGTAACGCTTGTGCCATTAAAGGAGAAGAAAAAATGAAAGTTGATCTTTTTCAAGAAGTGTCTCTGTGTCGCGATTTTCCTCAATATTCACTCTGTGTAGGCGATATCGCGACAGTCGTTGATTTTATTCCTCATCCTAATGGTGGGGAAGAGGGCTGTATTCTGGAGATCTCGAATGCGCTTGGAGAATTCTTGAATGTTGCGATCGTACCTATTTCAGCAGTGACGTTGCTCCGATCGGATGATGTGATGATGATTCGATCGTTAGCGAAGACAAGTTAGCAAATTACAGGCGATCGTTTAATCAGGTAATTCGCAATTTATGAGTCATATATTAGGCGATCGCTAAAAAATCTCCTTACAAGAATCAATTGGTAGTGCTCTTGTGTGAAGAATGAGAAATAATCAATAGACTTTTCAGATCTACCTCGTGTGACCTCTTAAGTTAGCCTACTTTTCTTTACCCTTTAGCAAGAACACTTCCGAGTTTATTAGAATTAACCTGAGTTCGGGTTAAGGAATTGCTGAAAGACCTGTGGTTGAGCCAAAAGCAAATTTTAAACTCGCTCCTAAACAGCATTTTCTGAAAATCGAGCTTTTATGCCGGATAGCAAATGTCTGTAGTCCGCTCTAGAAGCAGCAACTCGCTCTTTCTTATCCCGAACTCACGTTAATTACTTTTTGATACGAATGTATGGCTCGTAGGTATTAGGGGTTGAAGTACATTTTTTTCTGCCGAATATCTTGAGGCATTCAGCCCGATTATAGGTTTCTCTACCCACGCGGATGTCTAAACCAGCAAGATTTAATCCTACTTCTTTGCCATTAAAAGAAGTACGGATAGAGGATAAAAGTTTCGATGGAGTTAGATTACTTCGTAGGACTTCAAAAGTTTGCTTAGATGACTTACCCTTGGCTTCACTGAGAAGCTTTGCTAGAGATTCACTGGCAAAATTGCCAAAATAGGCCGTTGTAGCACCTCCGCCAGATACAGTCGAATCAGCTGCGATCGCAGCTGCAATTTTGAGCATTTCGACGTGGCTGATTTCCTTAGAATAGAAAACCATCCACCCATTTTCTAAATTTGCTCGCCTTTCCCATTTGTTTGTTTCGTGAAAAGCATGCCCTGCTTGGCATAATGACAGTAGATGTTAAAGCTATTATAGATATAATTGTAACTGATTTAAAGTAGCCTAAGATTTTCATTGCATTTTGTCCTTTGATTGCAAATTTGAGTTCGGGAAGCTTGAACTTTATCTTGTTTAGTCTAGGTTTTAATGCAGGTCTCAATGGTTAGAAAAGGTCTGAGAAAGGTCGGATGCTTTTGCCGTATTCCTGTAAACTTTTTTGACAAACGAGAATTTTCTAGTCATAGTGTAATTAGAAGTAGGGTTTGAGGCTCTAAATGTCAAGTGAAGAGGCGATTGCATTAGCTGAGAGATTATTAGAACGTGGTCGCTTAACAAAGGTCCAAAAAATTGTGTTTGAGCAATCTTGGGATGGCCAGAAGTACTCAGATATGGGTATTAACGAAGGCTATGACCTTGGCTATATTAAAGATGTTGGCTCAGCACTTTGGCGATCGCTCTCTAAAGCATTAAATGAAAAAGTTACCAAAAATAACTTACATGACGTATTACAGCGATTTGTCGAGCAACAGGAAGAATCTCAAAAAAATGCAAAATTGCAAGCGATTAATGCTCGTAAAGACTGGGGTGAGGCGATCGATGTCTCGATTTTTTATGGACGTACTACAGAATTAGAAACGATTAGCCAATGGATTTTGAACGATCGCGGTCGGGTTGTTGCCTTGCTTAGCATGGGCGGCATGGGTAAAACCTTACTTTCAGTAAAACTAGCCCAAGAGATTCAAGAAGAATTTGATTTTGTAATTTGGCGATCGTTACGGGATGCCATGCCAATTGACGAATATCTAACGACATTAATTAAGTTTTTTTCACAGCAACAGGATACTGAACTTCCTGATAATACAGGCGGTAAAATCTCACGATTGATCGAACTATTAAAGCGATCGCGTTGTTTGATGATCCTTGATAATTTTGAAACTGTATTACAGGGTGGTAAACAGGTAGGAATTTATCGACAAGGCTATGAGATGTATGGAGAATTGCTCAAGCGGGTTGGAGAAGTTGCTCATCAGAGTTGCCTTGTTATCACTAGCCGCGAAAAGCCTCAAGAAATTGCGATGATGGAAGGCGATCGCCTATTTGTGAGGACTATGCCTCTGATCGGTTTAGACATAGTGGCAGGACAGCATATTCTCGATGATAAGGGATTGCAGAATATTGGCGATGATTTAGAACAGTTAAATATCCATTATCGCGGTAATCCATTGGCGCTGAAGATAGCAGCAACTTCGATCCAAAGCCTGTTTGCAGGTGATATCACTCAGTTTCTCCGACAAGGTAATTTTGCTTTTAATGGTATTGGCAAATTGATTCAGCAGCAGTGCGATCGGCTATCAAAGTTAGAGCGATCGATCCTGAATTGGCTAGCGATTAACCGCGAACCTGTCACCATCGCAGATTTACAAATGGATTTAGCGATCGAACTTCCTTTATCAAGACTGATCGAAGCAATAGAATCTCTGCTTTGGCGAAGTTTGATTGAGAGCAGTGCGATCGGTTTCACGCTACAGCCTGTAGTCATGGAATCCGTGACAGACTCTCTGATTGAAAGTGTTGCTCAAGAGATATTGTCAGAACAGCCACAGTTGTTTCTCAGTCATGCACTAATCAAGGCTCAATCAAAAGACTATATTCGCGACAGTCAGATTCGAGTGATTCTCAAGCCACTATGCGATCGGCTACTAACAGAACTTAGCTCCACTTCACAACTAGTCCAGAAATTAAATAGCTTATTGGCCAATTTGCGAACCAATTTTGCAAAGCAAACAAATTATGGCGCGGGTAATTTGCTGAACTTATTTCGTCAATTACAAACCGATATTACAGGCTATGACTTTTCGAGATTGAGTATCAAACAAGCCTGTCTGCAAGATGTTAATCTGCATCATGTGAATTTTACTGAAGCGGATTTTGATAACTGTACCTTTGCTAGTACCTTCGGTGGCATCACATCCGTTGCATTCAGTCCAGATGGTGAGCAATTAGCAACTAGCGACACCAATGGCAGTATCCATATTTGGAATTCAAAAGATGGCAAACAGCTAGCCACTTGTATTGGACATAACAGTTGGGTATGGAGTGTCGCTTATAGTCCGACTGAACCAATCCTCGCTAGCTGCGGACAAGATCATCAGGTACGACTGTGGAATAGTCAGACTGGGCAACTGCTCAAAGTTATGACCGAACATACAGGCGTTGTGACTTCTATCACTTTTAGTGTTGATGGTCAGAGGTTAGCCAGTACTAGCGGCGATCAAACTGTGCGGATTTGGAATGTCACAGGAGAGTTAGTGCAAACTTTTTATGGTCACGATGCTTGCGTCTGGAGTGCAGCATTTGATCCTGATGGTAAAACTATCTTCAGCGCTGGTGAAGATAATCTGATTAGGCGGTGGAATATTGCCAATGGAGAATGTATACAGACATTAGCCGACCATCAAGCATGGGTTAGGACGATCGCCATTAGTCCCGATCGTCAACAATTGGTTAGTGGCAGTTTTGATAAAAGCTTGAAAATCTGGGATATTGCGACAGGGAACTGCCTAGCCACCTTAACTGGACATAAACAACCTATTACTTCGATCGCCATAAGTGCCGACAGTAAAACCATTGCTAGCAGTAGCTATGACCAAACTGTCAAACTTTGGTGTATCGATTCAAAACAATGTTTAGAGACCCTGCAAAGACATACTGATTTTGTTTGGTCAGTGGCGTTCCATCCGACTCAGGCAACGATCGCGAGTGGTGGTGAAGATAATACCGCTCGTCTCTGGAATATGCGAACAGGACAATGCAGCACAACTATTCAAGGGTATAGTAATTCGATTTATTCGATCGCCTTAAGCGCTAAACATCAACTTATGGCGAGTGGGCATGAAGACCAAACGATTAAACTCTGGAAATTCAATCAAAACTCCCTTACAGACACATCACCGCATTATCCCTTTCAGACTCTGCGCGGACATACTGGACGAGTGCTATCGGTTGCCTTCAGTGTCGATGAGCAGATTCTTGCCAGCGCTGGACCCGATCACACCGTTAAACTCTGGAATCCTAATACAGGCGATTGTTTGAGAACTTTACGGGGTCACATCAGTTGGGTATGGGCGATTGCCTTTCATCCCAACAGTAAACTAATTGCAAGTGTTAGTTACGATCACAGCATCAGACTATGGGATGTCGATACAGGCGATTGTTTATACACATTCAAAGACCACGCTAGTGCCATCTTAGCCGTTGCCTTTAGTCCTGATGGCAACTGGTTAGTCACTGGCGGCTATCAACAAACAATTAAACTATGGAATTCTGAAACATGGAAATGCGTGTATACGTTAAAAGCTCATCTGAACCGAATTTGGGCGATTGCCTTTAGTCCAGATAGTCGCTTCTTTGCTACTGGCGGGGACGACTACCTGGTAAGACTATGGGATGTAGAAACGGGGCAATGTCTCAGGATCTATACAGGACATACAAATCAGATTGTATCGCTGTTATTTAGTACAGATGGAAAGAACTTAATCAGCAGCAGTGCCGATCGCACTATCCGAATTTGGGATCTTACGACCGACGAATGTACCAGCATTCTCCATCAGCACGAGCATTGGGTATGGTCCCTAGCTCTAGTTTTGGATAATGACACGGATCAAGGCTTTCTCTTAAGTAGTAGCCAAGATGCAACGATCAATGGTTGGAGTCTTAAGGATAGAACTCATCGCAAAACCCTACGCTGCCGCCTTCCCTACGAAAAAAGCATCATTACCAATACAACTGGATTAACAGAAGCACAGAAAATGACATGGCAAGCATTAGGGGCGATCGTCTGATTGAAAAACAAAAAGCTATGTGTTTTATTAAGTCAATTTATCTCGTAATCAATCAATTCATACATGGATTCAAACATTCGTAATCTACGATCGTGAAGAAACGACAATCCATTTGGAGATATATCCTATGAAACCAGATTCTTACCAACAGGGAAATGACGATCGGCGACAAGAGCTTCGGACTGAACAAGAAGCTTTTCGACTTCAACAGGAAGAATATAGTCTGGAAACAGGCAAACGACGATCGACCTTCAACTGGCTCATTAGTAGTATTTATTTTTTAGTGGGATCACTAGAAGTTCTGCTTGGACTGCGCTTTTTGCTACGCTTATCGGGAGCCAATACGCGAAATACGGTTAGCCAATTTATTGCAATGTTGTCGGCACCGTTCGTTGCACCATTTTCCACTTTATTTGTCAGCCCAGTTACGGGTGATGGCGCGAACATTTTTGATCTTAATGTTTTAATTGCCCTGATTGTGTACCCACTCTTAGGTTGGCTTGGGGTCAGATTAGTCCGATTTATCGCTACTCGATAAAACAATTATGACTAATACACCTCCCCCCCTTTCTACTTTTTGGAGTTTACCAACTGAACAGGTATTGCGTCAACTTAAAAGTAGTCCCCAGGGTTTGAGTCACCAAGAGGCGCAGCAACGGCTAATAGACTATGGAGCCAATAGTCTCAAGCAAAAGCAGCAATCTCATATATTAGTTTTATTGTTGAATCAATTTAAAAGTCCAATCATTCTAATTTTAATCGCAGCGGCAATTCTGTCCGGATTCCTGGGCGATCGGATTGATACTGTGATCATTCTAACGATCGTACTGATCAGCGGACTCCTGGGCTTCTGGCAAGAACGCGGTGCTGCGGATGCTGTGTCTAAGCTGTTGGCTTTAGTGCAAATCAAAGCGACGGTTTTGAGGGATGGTCAATCGCAAGATATTGCCAATGAGGCAGTGGTTCCGGGTGATATTGTTTTGCTAAATGCGGGCGATAGTATTCCGGGCGATTGTCTGATTTTAAACTCCAAAGACTTATCCGTAAATGAAGCCGCACTGACGGGAGAAACCTATCCGGCAGACAAATTCAGTGGCCTATTATCAGCAGATGTCGGACTCAGCGATCGGACCAATACACTTTATCTTGGTACAAATGTAATCAGTGGTACAGCCACCGCAGTAGTGGCTCAGACGGGAAAGCAAACTGAATTTGGTAAGGTTTCCGAACGCCTCAAACTCCGCCCACCTGAAACTGAATTTGAAACGGGACTGAGTAAATTTGGCTACTTTCTGATGGAAGTGACATTGATTCTTGTCGTATTAATTTTTCTAGCAAATGTCTACTTAAAACGACCTGTGATTGATTCATTCCTGTTTTCCTTAGCACTGGCCGTAGGTCTCACCCCCCAACTGCTCCCCGCGATCGTTAGCGTCAACTTAGCGCGTGGTGCCAAACAAATGGCAAAAAAGCAAGTGATCGTCAAACGACTCCCCGCGATCGAAAACTTTGGCAGTATGAATGTGTTTTGTACCGACAAGACAGGTACGCTGACCGAAGGGGCGGTAAAAATCCATGCAGCGGTGGATGTGGATGGGCAGGAGAGCGATCGGGTTCTATTTTATGCTTATTTAAATGCAGTATCAGAATCGGGCTTTGCGAACCCGATCGATGTTTCAATTCGCGAGCATAAGACCTTTGATATTACCGGATATCAAAAGCTGGACGAAGTACCCTACGACTTTCATCGCAAACGTCTGAGTATTCTATTCGCCCAAGACAATACCTATTTAATTATTACTAAAGGCGCATTACGATCGGTTCTTGATGTTTGTTCAACGATCGAAACTGCTGAGGGCAAAACAATTGATATTGATGATCAGCGCGATCGGATTAATCAACGGGCCGAAACGCTGGGGAGTGAAGGATTTCGGGTTTTAGGTGTTGCGTATCGAAACTACAATCGTGATTCTTTTAGCAAAGAAGATGAAATAGGGATGACATTTTTTGGCTATCTTACCCTGTTTGATCCGCCCAAAGCAGGGATTGCGAATACGCTCAAGGAATTACGGCAGCTCGGCGTGACCGCGAAAATGATTACGGGGGATAGTCGGGCTGTTGCCATCAGCATTATTCAACAGGTTGGATTACAAGCGCCAGAGGTTTTGACGGGTGCTGAACTGCACAAGCTGAGTGATGAAGCGTTGATGCATCGGGTAGGGGAAACAGATGTCTTTGCAGAAGTGGAACCGAATCAAAAAGAACGAATTATCATTGCTCTGAAAAAAGCAGGGAATGTAGTGGGCTATCTCGGTGATGGGATTAATGATGCGTCTGCACTCCATGCCGCTGATGTGGGAATTTCCGTCGATAGTGCCGTGGATGTGGCGAAAGAAGCTGCTGATATTGTATTAATGCAAAAGGATCTGAATGTTTTAGTTGAAGGCGTAAAAGAGGGACGGATTACCTTTGCCAATACGCTTAAATATGTGTTTATGGCCACCAGTGCTAACTTTGGCAATATGTTTAGTATGGCGGGCATCTCACTATTTCTGCCCTTTTTGCCGCTGCTACCCAGCCAAATTTTAATCACGAATTTGCTAACCGATTTTCCAGAAATGACGATCGCCACCGATCGAGTCGATCAAGAATTAGTCAGCAAACCGCGTCGGATGGACATCAAGTTTATCCGTAATTTTATGTTGGTGTTTGGACTACTCAGTTCAGTATTTGATTACCTCACGTTTGCCGTGCTGATAGTGTTACTCCACGCCAATCCGACCCAATTTAGAACAGGATGGTTTATGGAGTCAGTGATTTCGGCATCAATGATCGTCCTAGTGATTCGGACAAGACAATCAATCCTCAACAGTAAA
The DNA here is from genome assembly GCA_026389365.1 of Cyanobacteriota bacterium. Classification (GTDB taxonomy): domain Bacteria; phylum Cyanobacteriota; class Cyanobacteriia; order Leptolyngbyales; family Leptolyngbyaceae; genus JAAFJU01. The sequence goes on along the minus strand of JAPLHZ010000335.1, from coordinate 12,241 downwards.
CCCGGAAAATACTTGCTAATGGCAACAGGCGCAGTTGTCTTTCTCACGCTGATATTGCCCTACAGTCCGCTGGCTGCTCCCTTGGGATTCGAGGCATTGCCGATCGAATTTCTTTTAGTCATAGCCGCGATCGTTGGATTCTACATTGTCTCCGCCGAAACCGTTAAACGACTGTTCTATCAACATGTGCGTGCTTGATTCACCTCAAAAATGACAGCCTAAAATTTGCCATAAAAAACCTCTGATTCACTAGGCATAAATCAGAGGTTGAAATCAGGGTGCATTTACCATTTAGTACTTCTCATGAACCATGGCTCAATCAGGAAGAAACTTGTAGAGATCCAATGAAGTTCAAGCCTCGGTTTATAAACTTTCCCTAAAGCCGATCGGAATTGAATTTCTGGCGGACAGTTGTCACATTTGCGGCTATATGCTTCTTACCTAAGACCTATACCTAGCACTCACTACTGTTATATGATTCCCCCATCTTTTATCTTTTTCCGCCGCTGCTTCTACAGTTTTCGTCTGTTTGTCAAGAGAATCAAAAATCCGTTTAGCTAATATAGGTGTTTGTACTTTTGCTTGGTCAATTGAAGGTGATGCGACAATATTAGCTCCTACTTTATTGTAGGTATTTTTTGCTCCTACTAGATATTCCCGACAGACGCTATCTAAAGCTACCCATTGAGATAAATTTTTCACGAACAGCACGATAAATTCCGGGCTAGAGTATTCTTTAATTAGCTCTTCTGGAGATAATTCACCTTGATAATCGTGAACGGCATTTGAGAATTTTGAACTTTCAAGTTGCCTACAATATGTCTCAATTGAACGCCAGAAAAGTGTTGCATCAGTTAATGTGGCCACAATTGCAGAGAGAGAGCGAATTGCGTAATGGAAACTTTGAACAGATTTTTCCGCCTCAGAAACAGCACTTTGCGCTTTCATAATTTCTGCTGCATATTGTTTAAGATCATTCAAATTATTAAGGATTAACTGATTGTACCTTTGTGAGTCTCTGTTGTAGGTAGCATGAGTTTCACGTAGAGCTTCCTCATTAGGATCTCGAACTCCGCAAACTTTAGTGACTGTTTTAATAGCACCGATAAACCAGCCATCCTGGAGTTTAGAGACGCTGGCATAATATTCTCTGGTCAGCTTATCCATTTGTTCTGCAAGCTCCCTACGACGCACTTCGGCTGACGCCTGTTTTGCTTTAAAATCATTCAATTGTTTATTTAGGTTCGACTTCTCGCCTTCAGTCAGAGTTTTTAGATTAATAGCATCTTCATTTACAAGCTGGGACTGCTTACCAAGTTCTGAAATCTTTGCCGCTAATTGCTCTGATTCATTAGCCATATCGCCGGCAATCTTTGCACAATACTTTAATTGAATTATGGCTAACTTGTCTTTACGTTGTAATAACAATCCATATATCTTGATTAAAGTTTTGGCGACTTCTTGGGAGCGAAGACCAAAAATGTCAAGTGTATTCATGCAATCACCAGAAATATAAAGCAGTGACTTCTGCAATCCAGACACTTTTGGCCAAACTTCTGTACCTGCTAAGGCGTTATATGCCAAAAACATAAAATCTGCCGCATTTTCAAAGTTGGAAACCAAGGAATCAATGGACAATTTACCTAAAATATCCTGGCGAGATTCCAGCACTAATTGACTGCCGCTTGCTGGAAGATTTTGTACAGAATATACTTCTTGTTTACCGTTGATAGAAAGTGTGATCGATCCTGGTATTGAGTTGTTGTTAATTACTGTAATTTCACTCATTTGACTTAATCCATTAATGTGTGTGTGTGTTAACAATTAGCAATCAGCTGACATCATCTACTAATTATAAATTAGTCGGTTTTTTACTGAATAGCTTTCCTACCTTCCCAATGGAAGGTTGTTAGTTAAATCGGCAATAAATTTATCTAGTTCACTGATTTCGCTCAGTATATCTTGATCGCTAAAAGACTCTAATTCTTCCGCGTAAGCTTTGATATTGCTAGTTTTCTGTTTTGCATCGTTTACACGATTTTTTAGGTTAGTAGACAACTTGGATATTTTGTCAGCTAATACTATTCCCTGAGATAGCTTCTGATTATCTATCTCTAACTTTGCTCTACTGTCTTTTAATGACTGTAGCTTAGATATGGCTGACCTATTTCTTTCCTCAGAGTTCTTAATAATGTCAGCGAACGGAGTGGGCATTTGAAATATTATGTTTGGCATTCCAAATCCCGCATACATATTTCTCACCTGTTGCTCAATTACAATGGACTTGTAATTGTCTTGCTTGAATCGCTCTAATTTCTCTTGATTTGTCTGTAATTCCTTCTCTAAAGCTTGTTGAGAAGTATATAGCTTATTTATTTCATCTAGAAGTTGATTAGATTCTTTCTGCCCTTTATCTCTTAAATTCTCGAAACCTGTGGCATTTTGACCAGCATGGCCTTGAATCTTTTGTAATTTAGTATCTATCTCAGCCAGTGTAGTTTTACCATTCGCATAAGATAGATTTTGCAGTTTTTTAATCGCTGTTGACTGGATTTAGTAGGCTTTTCTGGATCAAGAATTTCATTTTCACACTCCAATTTTTCTTGTTTATGACTGAGACAGGTAGTTTTTGGTTTTAATTTTAGATAGATAACTATTACTGCTATTTATCCATTTTGCGAAAGTTGCAAATCCGAGGAATGTACAGTTATTCCGCCAACACAGATTACTGAATAGCTTTCCTAGCTTGCCAATGGGAGGTTGTTAGTTAAATCGGCAATAAATTTATCTAGTTCGCTGATTTCACCTAACATATCTGGGTCACTGAAAGACTGAAGTGCATCTGCATAATCTTTGACATTCCCAGATTTTTGTTTTGCCAAATTAATTCGCTTTTCCAGATTATCAGACAGTTTGGATATCATATTGGTTAATACTATTGTATTTGGCAAGTTCTGACGCAAAAGCTCTAAATCTTGCTTTGTTCTTTGATATAAACGATATTCAACCATCATTCCTTGCTCCACATTTGGAGGTGTAAAAAATGGTTTGACTCCATGAGAATAGCCACCATACTTCTCATAGTAATATCCGCTAGATGCTTTCCGTCTTTGTTCCTCCTCTATTTTTTGTATCTGATTAATAACTTTCTCGTACTCCTTCTGGCTGTTATCGCTCAACTTCTGAAAGTCTACGGTATTTTTCCCAGCATCAGTTTGAATTGTTTGTAATTTATTATCTATTTCTACTATTGTTGTTTTGCCATTTTCGTAAGATAAATTTGGCAGTTTTTTAATCGCTGTTAATACACTATCGACTGGATTTAGTAGGCTTTTCTGGATCAAGAATTTCATTTTCACACTCCAATTTTTCTTGTTTATGACTGAGACAGGTAGTTTTTGGTTTTAATTTTAGATAGATAACTATTACTGCTATTTATCCATTTTGCGAAAGTTACAAATCCGAGGAAGAGCCTGCCTAGCAAAACCGCTTTCTGCCAGAAAATGAAGAAAACCAGTTAGCTGCAAGGCTTCTGTTTTCAGGATTAGATCTCAAATGGGTTCTATCAACACTCCGGACAGTTTTTGATTGGCAACGGTAGAATGCGGGTTCCAGCCTCTGAACTAATGCTTGTTCCAACGGCAGAATGCGGGTTTCAGCTCACAATTTAAAAACTGTCCGGACTATTCTATAAGTTCGTGGTTAAATTCGCCACCATTTCATTGAGTTCGCTAATTTCACCTAATACATCAGGATTACTGAAGGATTTCAGAGCATCAGCATACTCTTTGACGTTACCGTATTTTTGGTTTGCCAAATTAATTCGCTTTTCAATCTTATCAGACAGGTTGGAGATTTTACTGGTTAATACTATGGCCTCGGCCAGAATCTGATTCTGGCTCTCTAACTCGGCTCTATTCAGTCGGAGATCTTTTAACTGAGTATTTAACGATAAAACATACTTGCTATATTCGTCATACTCGTCATAACTACCATCTATTACTAGCGGATTTGGACTACTATCCGATGCAATGAGCCAAGCCATGAGTTTGTTATAGTCCTCCTCATCTTTGCGCCTTTGCCTTTCATGTAATTCGTCAAGTTTCTTCTGCGAAGCTTTTTCGGTGATAGATAGACTATTGATCTTTGATAAGGTTGTGTTGTAAGCTCGCTGAGTTTCATTGCTTGACTTCTGAAAATCTGTGGCCTTTTTCCCAGCATCAGTTTGAATTTTTTCTAATCTAGTATCTATCTCTGCCAGTGTTGTTTTCCCATTCTCATAAGATAGAGTTGGCAGTTTTTTAATAGATGTAACTATGCCATCTATATCTACCTTCACATTAGAGACATAGGACTGTACAGTGCCACTGTAGTCTAATGCCAATACGGTTGTTGGAAAGAAAAGCAACGCAGACAGAATGAAAACTACTAAAGTTTTCCACACAAACTTGACTGGATTTAGTAGGCTTTTCTGGATCAAAAATTTCATTTTCACACTCCAATTTTTCTTGTTTATGACTGAAGACAGGTGATTTTTGGTTTTAACTTTAACGTAAGTTGGATGCCCTCTCCTCGTCGGAGAGGGGCTTAAATATCTTGAAAGCTTAACGAAAAGCTATGATTTTTGAGCCTCTCTCCTTACAGGGGACAGGTTTGGAGAGAGGTTTTTCAATTCGTCGAATTCACGTTAACTTTAGAGTCGATATGGATGACAATAATAGACATCCATATCGCTAAAAAGCACAGATTAAAGTAAGCGATGTAACGTTGTGCCTATTAATCGCCTTTTAGAAATCCTCTAGCCTACTCGTTGCGCTGAAACATTTATGGTCTGCATCTGCTTCCGAAAAGACTCCATTTCAGCATCTACAGCCGCAGCTTCACTTTGAGCAGATTTAAGAACTGCTTGAGCTAATCCAGCGACTTGGGCCGCTGCTTGGTCATCGGATGGTGGTTTTCCGACATTTTTATTTACCTTGACATATACCTCGTTTACTGCTGTCAGATATTGATCGCAGACATTATTCAGTGCCACCCATTGAGCTATATTAACCAACGCCCCTTTGAGGAAGTCCTCGCTGGAGTAGAAATCCTTCCGTTCCTCTAAAGTAAAACTACTTTGGATAAATCCAAGGTCTTCCGTAAAGCTAGTGCTTCCCAGAGTTTCTTTACAATAGTTCGCCATATTACGCCAGAACAGTGTTGTCTGACTTAATGCAGCTACGACTCCGCTGAGAGCTTCAATGGCAAACTGTAGACTTTTGATTGCCGTTTCTATATTCTTAGTGTCCTCAGTGGTATATTTAATTTCCACTACATATTGTGCAAGATTAGCTAACGCTTCCCGGTTTTCTGCTGCCAGCTTATTCCTATGTTCGTAGTATGCCATCTTCTGTTTCGACGCAGTTTCCGCAGCTGAGTATTGCTGGCTCGATATTTGTTGAAGTTGCTGTGACACGCCGCTCAGTCCTGATAAAACAGTTTTGACAGCTTCTTCTGCCGCTTTTAGCTTTTTATCAATATCAGCACGTTTTGCCTCAGCCGCAGCCTTTTTTTGTTCTGCGTCCGCCTTAGCCTGTGGTGGAGATTGAGGATCTTTGATAATTGCTTCAGCTTTTGTGATTTGAGCGTCGTTTTCTGTCTTCTCTGTAAAAACAACGGTCTTTGCTGCCTCTTTATCTTGCAATTGCTTGCTGAGACTTTCCTTCTGTTGCTCTACCTCAGGTGAAGGGGCTTGACCGCTTGGCTTATTACCACCTGCTTGAGTAGGTGGGACATATCCTCCTGGAAGTCCAATGGGAGACTTGATGGCGATCGCCGCTTGAGCTATCGAACCAATACCCGTCGCAAGAGCGCCAACAGTGGCCCCAATTATTCCGGTAATAAAAGCGCGTTCACCCTCCTGCTTTTCTCTCTCTCTGGCTTCTTCATATTCCTTTTGTGCAGCAGTAAGGTCTGTTTGAATATTTTTCTGAAGCTCTACAGTTCTTACCTGAAGGGCTTTAATCAGGTTAAGCTTCTCTTCCAGTTTTTTCCTAGTGGTTTGATCGGTCACTTTCTGAGCAATAGCTGTTTCCACGGCAGTCTGAGATCCATCAACAATCTTCTGAAAACAATCTGCTAGTTTTTGCGATTCATTCGCCATTTGCAAAGCCGTCTCTCCACAGCGTTGCAGTTGTTTCATAGCCATCGACTCCTTACCCTGGACTAGCCATTTATAGGCGCTAAATGCATCATCTACGACTGCACTAGACTTAATTTTAAAAACCCCCATTGTTGCAGTGGCGTTCATCGTTGCATCTAACAGGGATTTCTGTAATCCAGACACCGTTCCTTGGAGCGGGTCGTTTTTTCTTGCGGCTAAGGCGAAATAGGCAAGATACATTAAATCGGCTGCATGATCCAACCCCTTCACGACTTCGCGGACAGATAAATTGTTGAGAATTGACTTCTCAGATTCAAGCACCAACTTAGAGGTACGTGCTGGTTTAGTATTAATCGAATACTTCTCTGCAACTCCTTTGTCAAACTGGAGGGTGATCGATAACTCCTTCTTCCGTTGAATTTCGGCTGCCTCATCTAAAGATGCAACTAGTGTTATTTCGCTCATTTTACGGACCTAACCTACTGAATTAGTTGATTTTACTTTAGTAAGCTACTAAATGTTTAGTAGCTTACTTAGCATAATTTATACAATACTTAAACGCGATGTGCAACTAAAAAAAAGGATTTGAGCCAGCCCTGAGTGACAGTGAAGTGATGACGATGGAAATCGTCGCCGAGTATCGTGGAATAGAGACCGATGTAGGGGTCTGGCAATATTTTCGCGATCATTGGCAAGAATGGTTTCCAGGCTTAAAAAGTCGCACCACCTTTGCCAGACAATCTGCCAATCTGTGGCAGTACAAAGCCATGCTGCAAGAAAAACTTGCCTCTCAGTTAGGTGCTTTAGACGATGACTTGCATCTGATTGATGGTGTACCAATACCTCTGTGTTACCTTGCTCGTGCATCCCGTTGTCGTAGCTTTGCAGACTATTGCTGACTATGGTTACTGTGCAGCAGCCAAGGATATGCATTACTATGGCTTTCATGGTCATGTTCTCATCAGTGGTAGCGGTGTAATTACTCCGTTTGCTCTTACTCCTGCTAATGGCGATGAACGGGAAACTCTCTGGGATTTAGTCTCCAAAATTCATGGTTGACTGATTGGGGACAAAGGCTATCTTAGTCAACCCCCCAAGCAAGAATTACAGACTTTTGCCATTGATTTACAAACGGCTCTGCGCTCGAATATGCACGATTCCCGTCCTCATTGGTGGGTGCGATTGATTATCAAGGTGCGCCGCTTGATTGAGACTGTTATTCTCATCAACCATGGCTCAATCAGGAAAAAACTTGTAGAGATCCAATGAAGTTCAAGCCTCGGTTTATAACCTTTCCCTAAAGCCGATCGGAATTGAATTTCTGGCGGACAGTTGTCACATTTGCGGCTATAAGGGAGAGGACACCTTATTTAAAGGCACTGAGTCGGCCACCCCAGGGGAATCTGTGACGCAAGAATTTCTACTCTCGGTAACTCCAGTTGAAGGAGACAAATATCTCATTCGCACTGAGCATGAGCGCATGTCGGCTGGAGTGCCCGTGGCCCAAGAAATCGTCACCTGGCAAGTGGAGGACTGGATTGAGCAAGCGGCAAAATTAATGGACGACCCGCTTTTGGGGCTTCTTCGCAGCGGAACTCCCACCTCGGCCACGCCGCCCAACTCCTCCAGTAATTCAAATTTGGTGTTGCTTGGTCAAGAGCTTTACCATGCGCTGTTTCAAGGCACTATTCGAGATAGCTGGCTGGCGGCCCAAGGCATTGCCCAAAACCAACAGGATATCCTGCGTCTACGATTGGGGCTGATGGACAACAGGCTTCCCCGGTTGCCGTGGGAAGTGATAAATGGGGGCGATCGGCCCTTGGCTACTGGAACAGACGTGGTGTTTTCGCGCTACCAATTGGGCAACGTTCCGGTCTATGTGGGCGGTGGCAGTGGCGGTCCCCTGAGGATTTTGATGGTATTGTCGGCTCCCACAGACCAAGATCAGCTTCAGTTACATGAGGAGGCTAATCATCTTCGTGAAGAATTGGAGCGCGATCGGTCTAGTCATCAAGGCCCAGAAATCGAGCTGAAAATCCTAGAGCAACCGGGACGTGAGCAACTTACTCAAGACTTGGAACAGGGGAATTATGATATTTTTCACTATGCAGGTCATAGCGGCTGGGGCGCGGCGGGCGGCGATCTGTATCTTGTGAATAGTCGAACTGGATTGACAGAAGCGCTGAGCGGCGAAGATTTGGCGGGCCTGCTGGTCAACAATGGAGTTCGGATGGCGGTGTTGAATTCTTGTCGGGGCGGACATGGGGCAACGGCAACCGGGGACTCTATTGAGAACTTGGCGGATGCACTGTTGCGACGTAGGGTTCCAGCAATTTTGGCCATGGCGGAGCGAATTCCAGACGATGTGGCGCTGAGTTTGAGTCGGTTGTTTTATCGCAATCTCAAACAAGGCTATCCGATCGATCTGAGTCTGAATCGATCGCGCCAAGGACTGATCTCATCCTATGGTTCCCAGCAGCTTTATTGGGCCTTACCGATTTTGTATTTGCATCCTGAATTCGATGGTTATTTGCACAATGTTGGGATAGATGGGATCGACCCGATCGATATGATGAATTCTCCAATGGTGATGGATTTTGATGGTTTGCCGATGGATGATTTTGAAGGCGGGATGGATTTGTCTTTGGATGATGATGATTATGTAAGCGATCGATCGACGATCGCGGATTTAATGCAAGGACTGAATCCCACGCCGGAAAGTATGTTTCCATCTTCGACTCTATTACCGCAGTCTCCGGTCGATGATCTATTAGTCTTGGGCAAAACCCTTCAGCATAGCGGGGATCTTACAGGAGCGATCGATGCCTATGGTCAGGCATTAAAACTAGATGGCCAAAATGCGATTATTTACGATTGTCTGGGTACGGCACTTCAGCAATATGGCAATCTTCCCGAAGCCCTTTCTGCCTATCGCATGGCGGTTCAACTCGACCCAACTCTAGACAGTGCCCAAGCGAATTTAAATGCAATCCGTCACGGCGATCCAAGCCGGGTTTTTGAGATTGAATCACCAGGACAGGCTGCTGTTTTTGGAAATTCTAAGAGTCATCAAAAAAGTAATATCTCGCCCTTTTGGAAAAAGCCAGCCCCTATCGCAATCGCGTTTATTGCTATGATTGGGCTTGGATTCGGAGCAATCAAATTAGGTGAGAAATCTAATGGGAAAAATGATCCGATCGTTGCTGCTTCTAATGATTCAAATACGAGTAATTCAAATATTAGTGTTTTAGTCGCCACCGCTACTGAAGAATTCAGCAAGCAAAATCCCCGCCGTGGCCAAGAAGCAGTCGAAGCGCTCCTGAATCAAAATGCACTCGTCGCGGCTGAAACGGCATTGAGTGCTGCAAGTTCCAGCCAAATTAATATTCACGGCATTAGCTATTTGCGGGGGCGTTTATCCTGGCAATTTGCGGCCCAAGGAAATACGCTTCACAGTCCCCAAGATGCCCGTCGCTATTGGGTAATAGCAGCTCAAAAAGAACCAAATAATTCGGCCTATCAAAATGCCTTGGGCTGGTCTTACTATATGGAAAAAAACTATGATTTGTCCACAAGTGCTTGGACTCAAGTTTTAACGCTGACCGAATCGGATAAGACTAGTAAAGATCGGGCGATGGCAACTATTGGTTTAGCATTGAATTATATGCAAGCGTCTAAGAAAGATTCTAAAAAGGCCCAGAGCCTTAAAGCTGAGGCCGTCAAATTGCGCGATCGTGCATTCAAAGCTAGACCTGATGATTTTACCGAAAAATCAATTATTAATAATTGGTTATGGACCGAAAAGATGATTGGAGATTTGAAAGAATTACGATCGTTGTAATTTTCGGTTGATCAATACGATTCTCCAATTCCCGATCCGATCGCCGACCTCCTGAGCTTTTAAGATGGCATAACTCATATCCCAACTCGTACTAATGCAAAATCCTTTCCCCGGCATGAATCCCTACTTTAATAATTCTTGAACCCAAAGACGATCGGTTTCAGAGAGGGCTGGAGGCGGGACGGGGTTCTGGTAATTGAGGCGGATGCTGTAGGCTCCTTCTGCATAGGTCTTATTGACAATGGCTTGGAGATCGAAGTCAATTGTTTCATCTAGCTCTCGCAGCGGAAGGGGAAACGTGGGGATGGGTTCTTGAAGTTTGAAGGCATAGAGGTCTGCGGTGGGGCGATCGGTTACGGTTGGCAGCTATTGGGAGGGCGATCGACCTTTCACATCATCGCAAGTCTAACCTCACCACCAGAACGAGCTTCAATCTCAATCTTGTATCCATCCAACAAACTCATTCCAATCAACGCCTCCGATTCAGAAGCATTAACCGTTATCTCTTGAATCCCACCATCCCAGATGATCGTCCCAAGATAAACATCAAAATTCTTCACACTGCCATCTCCCAACACACCCTTCTGAGTTCCGATGCACTGCCACGCCAACTCTGTAATCAACAACTGAGGCAGCATCAGGTATCCCGTATAACCCGTATCAACCACCGATCGAACCGATCGCAACTGATTTTCACTCCCCTTTAACACAAGCTGAACGATCGCTTCACGATTATCACTAACCCTTCCTAAAATCATACCTCTAGGGTCGATCCTGCAAACCCAATGCGATAAACTGCAATATGTCCAACTCGGATAAACCACATCTGTGACTCTGGAAGCCTTGCTAAAAGCCGTTTAGCTGCCAACAACGTATTCTCACCCAACTCAAACTCACCCGTATCAACATCGATCGCAACAATTTCCCCTTGATGATGCAGATCAACTTGCGATCGAACTTTCGTTTCATACCAAGCTTGACCCCGACGTTCAAACTCTTCTTGTGGATATTTCAGACTCTGCATTGTCATACTCATCACCCCCAAAGATCAAAAACTATCGCACTCAAATTTCATGTCTCTATTTTAACTCAGACGATCGTATTCACTGAATGAGAATAGCAAGACTATGACTTTTCAGCATAAGATTTAAGCCATCAGCTTTAAACAGCATTCAGGGACTCACGATTAGTAGGAACATTCATGAGAGCAAGAACATCAGGAAAATTTCAACTCCGATCGGTCCTTCTTTTCCTGTTTGCCCTATGGATGATCCGCTTCGGACTGTCCTACCTAACTGAAGAACTTCCCCTATTGTTCAGCCCACCCAGCACCGAAATCACCAGACTCACGATCGCCACCGCCATGACCCCAGAAGCCACCCGGCTGTTCTATCGTCAAACCCCAGCCATAGAACCCAAACCCGTCTTTGCCCAAAGCTGTAGCAAAATTAACCACGCCGCAGAAGAACTCGTCGCCCTCGGATGTTTTCGCAGCAGTACCCAATCTGGACGGATCATTTCTGGCAAGATCTACATTCAATCCATCACCGATGCCCGCTTCGATGGAATCATGGAAGTCACAGCCGCCCACGAGATGCTCCATGCCGTCTATGTCCGCCTAAGTAGATCCGAACAACAAGATCTAGGCGATCGTCTAGAAGACGCTGCCCTGCGAGTTAAAGATACTCGTCTTGCGGGAGTTCTAAAACGCTATAAAGAAACTGATCGTGAACTCTACCGCAATGAACTCCACTCCCATCTCGGTACAGAACTGGGCGACTTGGGTGATGAAGTTCTTGAAAACCACTACCGTCGCTATTTCACCGATCGCAATCAAGTCATCCTCCTTGCCCAAAAATCCCAAACCTCATTCCGCCAACTAGATAACAAAGCCCAAACCCTAAAAACAGAACTCGATCGACTAGAAGCTGATCTAAAAGCCGATAAACAAAGTATCAAAAATGCCGATCAAGCCCTACTCGCCACCCAACAAACCATAGATTCTCTCAAATCTTCACTAATGACGCTCAAAAACCAGGCCGACGATTCATCCGGGGCAACCTTTACGAGTCTCGCCCAGCAGTTTGAAAGTACAAAATCAACGCATAACATCCGAGTCCAAGACTACAACGCCCAAGTTCAAACCCACCAAGGCAAAGTAGACAAATTCAATCAAAAAGTAGATGAATACAAACAAAAAGTCGCAAATTACAATGCCATTGCTAAAGAAGAACGATCGCTTCTTGGCGAACTCA
>JAPLHZ010000285.1 GCA_026389365.1 Cyanobacteriota bacterium | reverse complement strand
TGGGTGGAACGCTGCAAGATATTGGTAAAGAATTATGAAAGAACATTAGGAAATGCGATGACCAAAATGAACCTCTGTTTTGTTAGGCTAATGATAAAGCGGCTTTCAGCCTCTGATTAGGATGTCAAATGGGTTCTATACAGCTCAGAGTAAGGATACGATCGTTGAAATGATTCAAATCCATCGTTCAGCCGATGGCTCAGTGCGCCTCAAATACTCCTGATATCGTTTAATTTAGCATTTACTTATCATTAATCTAATTTTGTGAGAATATATGTTATGTATAGTCCTGTGCAATGAAGACTTCTATGAGAAACTTGAATAATCCTAGATCTTGGAAAATAGTCGCTGCGATCGTAGGTTTGTCCACGGTGGGGCTTGTCATTCTTCGCTCTGCTACGACGATCGTTCCCACCGGACAAATCGGATTAATCAATACCTTTGGGCAATTTCCGACCAGGTTCTTCAACCCGGATTCCATCTTAAAAGTCCTGTGACATCCATTGTTTATATCTCGACTCAAACGCAAGAATTCAAAGAAACAATTCAATCTCCCTCCAAAGAAGGGTTGCCCATGGATGTTGATATCAGCATTCTTTATCGAATCAACCCTGATCAAGCTAAACAGCTTTACCAAACTGTGGGTGAAAACTATAAAGAAACGATTTTAATTCCTTCGTTTCGGGCATTAATTCGGACCATTACGGCTCAATATAATGCTCAAGATCTTTACACAAGCCAACGCCAAGCGGTTGCAACGAAAACGCGCGATGAACTGGCCCAAGCGATGACTTCCCGTGGCATTGTTGTTGAGGAAACACCGCTGAGAAATATTTCACTCCCTGCAAATTTACGACAAACTATTGAAAGCAAACTCCAAGCGGAACAAGAATCTCAAAAAATGCAGTTTGTGATTTCAAAGGAAAAGCAGGAAGCCGATCGTAAACGCATTCAAGCCCAAGGTGAAGCCGACGCTCAGAAATTACTCTCTCAAGGACTTAGTGATCCTGTTCTCCGGTTCCGTCAAATTGAAGCTATGCAAAAACTAGCAGATTCAAAGAACGCAAAGGTCATCGTTGTGGGCGGTGATGGCAAAAATCTTCTAATTCAGCCGTAAATGTAAGATCAGATTGTAAATTCCCATTGGGTGATTGATCTGGAGTTTGACTAACGTAGAGACTTGCGTAGTCTGAATCCCAGATCAGACATCTAGTTGTAGCAAATTGGACGGATTTGAGTATCATAGCGGTTTATGATTAAGATCCTATGACTTAATCATATGAAATCGCTCCATCATCTCAGCATTAAATCAAAGCTTATTATTATGCTATTGGGAGTGAGTGGCTGCTCGATCGTTTTGACCGCCTACTTGGGCTATCAAAGTGGACGATCGAACCTAACGGATCGCGCTTTCAATCAGCTTACGAGTTTGCGATCGTCCAAAGCCTATCAAATAGAATCCTATTTCAAAACCCTGCGTAACCACACCCTAACCCTGAGTACTGATTTAACCGTAATTGAAGCGATCGGGCAATTCGATCGAGCCTATACAAAGCTTGAACAAACCCCACTATCGCCCTCAGACAATCAGCAATTACAGCAATATTACAATAATGAATTTCTCCCGCGTCTTGCCAAAACAGAACAGGGAACGCCTGTATTGTCGGCTTTTGCCCCTAAAAACCTCGCCGCGCAATATCTTCAACATCGCTACTTAGCTAACAATTCTAATCCTGTTGGTAAAAAGCATTTACTAGATGACGCTCAAGATGGGAGTGACTATAGTCTTCTGCACGCCCGGTATCATCCAATGTTCCGGGAGATTATTGAAAAGTTTGGCTATTATGATTTGTTTTTGATCAATCCTGCGGGGAAAATAGTTTACACCGTTTACAAAGAAACAGACTTCACCACAGACCTAACAAATGGACCCTATAGCGAAAGTAATTTAGCCCGTCTTGTAGCCATGGTGCGACAAGCCAAACAGAAAAACTATTCTCATATCGTTGATTTTGCCAGCTATTCACCTTCCTATGGTGCCCCTGCCGCATTCATTGCCGCACCTATTTTTGCTACAGCTAATCAGAATAATAATACAGAATTCATTGGAGTTTTGGCAGTGCAGGTGCCTGTGAATGAGATTAATGCAGTGATGACAGGAAATCAAAACTGGCAGCAGGATGGATTGGGTAAAACAGGTGAAACATATCTGGTTGGACAAGACTATTTAATGCGATCGCAATCTCGTTTTTTTGTAGAAGATGGTGAAGGCTATTTGAAAACCTTAAAATCTTTGGGAAGTAATACCTCCTCCTTGAAACGGATTGAAGCCTATAAAAGTGCCATTTTAGAACAGCGGGTCCAAACAGAGGGCACGATCGAATCGCTACGAGGACAGCAAGGCACAAAAATCATTCGTGACTATCGCAATACAGAAGTGCTGAGTTCCTATGCTCCATTGAAAATTGAGGGATTGACCTGGAGTATTTTATCGGAAATGGATTTGGAAGAAGCCTATGCCCCAATTACGGCTTTCACACGACAGGTTGTAGTTTCTGCAACGCTATTAATGTTATTGATTACCGCATTAGCGATGTTAATTGCCGATTGGTTCGTAAAACCTATTCAACAATTGATTAGTTATGCTGCCACGATCGAATCTGGGGAAATTGATGCGATCGCTGTTATTTCATCTCAGGATGAGTTTGGGAATCTAAGCAAATCCTTCAATGCTATGGTACAAAGTCTGCGGGTACAAACCAATCTAGTTCGTCAAAAGAGTGAAGAAAATGAACAGTTACTGCTGAGCCTCTTTCCTGATGCGATCGCACGACGATTGAAGCGGGGTGAAAAAAATATTGCTGAAAAAATTCCAAATGTTGCCGTGGTCTTTGCTGAGTTAACAGGATTTACTCAACTGGCCGAAAAGCTCACCACCCGAGAAAGCGTGACGCTGCTGAATGAATTAGTGGAAGCCTTTGATAGTGTGGGCGATCGTTACGGGATGGAAAAAATTAAAACCATGGGATATAGCTATATGTCTGTTTGTGGTCTATCGATGACCTATTTGGACTACGACAAACGAGCGATCGATTATGCCTTAGAGATGTTGTCGATTTTAAGGCGATTTGAATTAGAACAGGGCATGATGCTGAATGTGCGGATTGGGGTGAATGCGGGTGATGTTGTAGCGGGTATTGTGGGTAAAAATCGATTTATTTATGATGTTTGGGGCGAAACGATTAATCTGGCCAGTACATTGCGATCGGTCTGTCCCGCTGGCTCAATTCTGGCTGCATCTCCAATTTACGATCGGCTTCAAGACCTTTATGCATTTGAACCGGCTGAAGCGGTGGAACTCGATCGGCGGTATCAAGTGGTCGCTTGGCGACTGAAACATCCGGCGGCTCTGCAATAACTTTCTGGGATAGTTTTTTGGGATAGTTTGAGCTTCATTGATCTGACAAATGATCTGACAAGTGAGATAGATAATGCAAGATGATTCTGTATTACGATGGGCGCTACTGTTAATTATTGGATTTCCCCTTTGTGCAGTGATTTTGGGGGAAATGATTCAGCGTCAGTCCCAGCATCGTCCCGCCCTAACCAAAACACTACAAATCTTTCGGAACTTAGTCCTACCTATTTTAACCTTTCTGTTATTTGCTGAGCATATTCTAAGGCTAAATGTAACCGATCGTAGCTTCAAACTATTACAGACGTTGTTCTGGATTTGTGTCATTCATGCTTCGCTCTCCTTACTCAATTCACTACTATTTGAACAAGCCGGAGGTAATACTTGGCGATCGCGATTCCCTAAACTTTTAATTGATCTCTCCCGATTGATTTTGATTCTGGTAGGGGTCGCTTTTGTGGCAGCGGCAGTATGGAATGCTGATTTAGCTGGGGTTGCGACAGCTTTGGGAGTGAGTTCGATCGTCATTGGTTTGGCGTTGCAGGATACCCTAGGCAGCATTATGTCAGGAATTGCGCTACTTTTTGAACGACCGTTCTCAGTGGGGGATTGGTTGCGAGTCGGGGACATTGTAGGACAAGTGATGGATATGAGTTGGCGATCGGTGCGCCTATTAACACTAGAGCGAGAAATGGTGATTATCCCCCACAAATTTATTAGTAATGAAGTGATTCGCAACTACAGCCAACCCCAACGGCTCCATGCGGAACGAGTTAAAATCGGGTTTTCCTACCGTGATGCCCCAAACCAGGCTATGCAGATGCTTCGAGAGACGGCCCTCGCAACACCGGGCATTCTCTCCTATCCGGAACCTCAAATTTTCACCCTGACCTATGGGGACTCGGCAATTACCTATGAGGTGAAATTTTTCATTGAGGACTATGGTCAATTAGAAGAAATCCGCAGTCAATTTATGACTCGAATTTGGTATTCAACTCAACGCCATAAACTTTCAATTCCATTTCCCATTCGGACGCTCTATCATTTCAATGGCCCAAGCGTCGATCAGGCCACCAAAAAGAAGTCGAGCGATCGGTTAAATTCGATTCCCAAATCGATTCCTATTGATCCCCAAGAATTGACTAATCCTGACACCGTAATCCAACATTTTGCGCAGGGTGAACAAGTCATTCTGCAAGGCTGCTTCAGCGAATGCCTCTATCTTATAATTTCGGGACGAGCTTGTATGAGCTACCTGAATAACATAGGGCAACCTCGAGAAGTTCTAGTTCTACACCCAGGAGAATTGTTTGGAGTAATGGCGTTATTTTCGGGAGAGGTTAGCCCAGTTTCGGTGAGTGCGATCGAAGATTTAGAAATCTTGGCTCTTTCACTTCCAGTGGTACAAAAAATGATCGATCGGCAACCGAACTTTGCCCGTGAAATCGCTCAAGTTCAGGAAATACGAAGGCGCGCACTTCAGATGGCTTACGACGGCGAACAGGATGATCTGAATCTACCTCCACTCCTGTGAATAGGTGATTCCCTACGGTGTGTAGCCGGATGGAATTTTTTGCATAAAAAAGCGCAAATAATTGAAAGCAAACTCCAAATAAAGAATAGGTGCAGATGATTTTGTCCATTGGTCCAATGCAATCAATTCAGCCGAAAGTGGCGTAAATCCACGAACCAAATCAGCCTGTTTAGCTTCGATCACAACTAGATTTAGTCAGCGCAGTCTCCTTCTTATCTCCAGTCTAACTTAGCGGGTCTTCTGATAAATCGATCGCTTGATTTTCGCTACACTGGGAGGAAGACTATTTTCTCTCAGCCCCCTAAGGATCTTAGCTATGCCGATCGATCTCATCATTAATCTGTTGCAATCGCTGACGGGTTCTACGTTTCTTCAGGATAAGGTGAAGCGATCGGAGCATGTAATTCGGGTTTTAAAGCAGTTAGGGTTAGATCCGGATCATCCGCCGGAGGACTTTGAGGGGGTTTATAACTATGCGCTGGTGGAATATGGGATTGGGAAGCCGGAGGTTTGTTTGCAGATCGTTCGGGAGCGGGAGATTCGGGTATTGTTTCGATCGGTGTTTGATGGGAATGATCCGCAAGGTTGGTTACGATCGGGAGAGGCATTTCTGGTGAGTTCTGAGATTGGTCAAAGGGTCCGATTGGCAAATGTAGATCCAATTGAAGAACTAAAAGCATTCGCAGGAGCGTTTGTGGCGGTGGTGAGACGATCGCAGACCCCAAAGGAAACGCTGATGGGACATCAGTTGCAAAAGATTGAACGGACGATCGATCGACGGTTTGAACAATTGGCGGCGCAGGTTGAACAGGGGGCGATCGCTGGGGGAAATACAGGTGGGAATCCTTTGGCCTTGCCTTCGGCAACCTGTCGGGCAGCGGCGTTGGCGGGGCAGATGCGGGATTGGTTTGAGATTTTGGGGTACAAGTTTGAATCCCATGAGGTTTGGGCTATTGATTATTTTGAATGGGTGATTGATATTCCGGTGCGGCGGGGCAGGTACGATCGCGTTCTCGTGCGGGGCATCAATGGCGAGGCGGGGGTGAAGGATGTGCGGGCGTTGGCTGCGTCGGTTGCGGGGCAGAAGGCGGATGAGGGTTGGTTGGTGACGGCTCGGCGGATTAGTCAGGCGGCGCGGGGTGAACTAGAGACGGCGGATGAATTGGCGGGATTTACTTGGGATGAGTTGCTGGATCAGGATGCTGATTTTTCGGGATATGTGAGTTGGTTGGAGGCGGAGATTGAGCAGCGGGGGATTCTCGATCGATATGTCCCGTTGGCTTGTGTGAAGGAGGAGGTGGATTCTGTGAGTCATCAACGGTTGGGGGTGAGTCGCTATGGGGAAAGTGATGGTTGGATTGAGGGATATGTCGATCGGTGGTTGGATGATCCGGCGAAGGAACATTTGTCGGTGTTGGGGGAGTTTGGGACTGGGAAGACTTGGTTTGCGTTGCATTATGCGGCGCTTGCGTTGAAGAAATATACAAAGGCGAGTGCGGCGGGAATGGTGCGTCCGAGGTTGCCTATTGTGATTCCGTTGCGGGATTATGCGAAGGCGGTGAGTGTCGAATCGTTGTTTTCGGAGTTCTTTTTTAGAAAGCATGAGATTCCGATTCCGGGATATTCGGCATTTGAACAATTGAACCGAATGGGTAAGTTGTTATTGATTTTTGATGGGTTTGATGAGATGGCGGCGCGGGTCGATAAGCAACAAATGATCAATAATTTCTGGGAGCTGGCGAAGGTTGTAGTGCCCGGTTCTAAGGTGATTTTGACTTGTCGGACGGAGCATTTTCCGGAGGCGCGGGAGGGGCGATCGTTACTCAATGCTGAATTGCAGGCTTCGACGAAAGGATTGACGGGGGAGACTCCACAATTTGAAGTGTTGGAGTTGGAGAAGTTTGAAGATGAACAAATCCGATCGGTGTTGCTATTGCAATCGTCAGCGGCAACGGTAGAACAAGTGATGGGAAATGCTCAGTTGTTGGATTTGGCGCGGCGGCCTGTGATGACGGAGTTGATTTTGGAGGCGTTGCCGGATATTGAGGCGGGGAAACCTGTGGATATGTCGCGGGTGTATTTGTATGCGGTGCGGCGCAAGATGGAGCGGGATATTAAGGCGGAGCGCACGTTTACGTCGATGGCGGATAAGTTGTATTTCCTGTGTGAGTTGTCTTGGGAAATGTTGTCTACCGATCGGATGTCGATTAATTATCGTGAGTTTCCCGATCGCATTCGCAAGCTCTTTGGGTCAGTGGTTCAAGAGGAGAAAGATCTCGATCATTGGCATTACGACATGATGGGTCAAACAATAGACCTCCTGCGAAAGTCGAATAAAGTTGTACAATAGATATAAATTCAGCTAATTGAACGTGAGTTATAAACAAGCTAAGAATTTAGAGCCTGTAGAGTTCAAACGGTTGTGCGGCGTGACTCCAGCAACATTTG
>JAPLHZ010000301.1 GCA_026389365.1 Cyanobacteriota bacterium | reverse complement strand
TTTTGATGTGAATCGTCTCTTTCAACGCCTCACTCTCGACCTTAATGGGTATACGCGATTTCCAGCAACCTAAATTCCCTAGGATTGTCAATTGCCTTCAAACCACATCTAGCGTCCTCCACGGGAATTCTGGGAGAACCCAATTTTTTCCATCAAATCACTTGACGCACTGAATCTTCACTCCGCTGAAATTCTTGCTAGCGGTGCATTAAAGGGCGATCGGGAGTTCGCAATCTTTGATAGTGACGATCGGGTTGTGAATGCAAAACGGACGGCAAAAATTCAATGTATTCGATCGCAGTATGATTTGGAAAATCGATCTGTCATACTTTCTACATCGCAACCAACAATGTTTCATTTAGATAGCGATCGTGAATCCATTGAGATTTGGTTGAGTGAATACTTTGGGTTTTCGGTACATTTGAAGCAGAATTTGGAATTAGGATTTCCCGATGATCCCGCTTCACCCGGACCGACTGTGATTTCAATGCAAACCTTGCAAGCAGTTGCGCGTTGGTATAGTGGCATGACATTGGTTGAAGCCCGAAATAGATTTCGCACTAATCTGGAACTCGATGTGCCAACCACATTTTGGGAAGATCAATTATTTGGGACGGCGGATCAATTGCCTGAATTTACAATAGGATCTACCGTATTTCAAGCCGTTAATCCTTGCCAGCGCTGTATTGTTCCCACACGAAATAGTAGTTCTGGAGACATTACTGCTGAATTTCAAAAAACGTTTTTAAAAATGCGATCGCAATCACTACCAGAGACTGTTGAACGATCCAGGTTTAACCACTTTTATCGATTAGCAGTGAATACTCGAATTGTTAAGAATCAAATGAATGGTTCAATTAAAATTGGCGATGATTGCAACCGATCGACAGAATAAATGATTAAGGCGATCGGAGTTTTTCGAT
The DNA here is from genome assembly GCA_026389365.1 of Cyanobacteriota bacterium. Classification (GTDB taxonomy): domain Bacteria; phylum Cyanobacteriota; class Cyanobacteriia; order Leptolyngbyales; family Leptolyngbyaceae; genus JAAFJU01. Next base: position 3,091 of record JAPLHZ010000301.1, on the reverse strand, counting down.
CGCCTTCAAATAACTTGGAATTTCTTCTCCTAAAGTCTCACAGGCCAAACGATCGACCTCTAGCAAATCACTTCCCCAGAAAATCCGATCGCTCTTCACCTTCTCGCCTTTATCCGGTTTCCAATCCCGACTAATCAACCGCTCGTCGGCATCAATCACTGCACCATCAAACAAATGCCCGATCGTAAAATAGACATCTTGCAAAACCAACGGGACCGATGGCCGATGAAGCTGACCTCGTGAATTGCTACTGCGGGCTTTGTAATGCGATCGGGGAAACAATCCGTAGAGATTCTTCAGCGAGGCTGAAATCAACACTTCATCCTTGAGAATTGTGCGCTTGAAGGTTCCCAATGAAATGCGGCAGTCAACCTCTTGCAATAGCTTTGGTGCCCACATGGTTTTGAATCTCGCAGGTTGGGGCGATCGGTTTTCATACTCGATCATCTCCAATTCATCCGCATCTAAAATCTGCATTCCAGCATCTAAAACGGAATACACCCCATGTTTAGCCACAATTTGACTCAAGCTAACGGGCGAACAAACCCCTTCAACAATCAAGATCTCAGCCGTAGGATTAATTGCACGTAGTGACGTAAGAACGCTGTTAAGAACGCCTAGACTGACCGTAACGGGGGCTGCGACGGGATATCCGAGGTTTGGTTTGAGCAAAATTCGCTTGGCGGTACGGGCTAAATCGGGCGGATTATAACGAAAGAGGCCCGTCTGCGTAACTTGTGCTGACATGAATTACCTAACGGATCTCGTTTTAACGTATATTCTATAAGCATTTATAACCAATCCGGCTGGCTCATGGGGCGCGTAATCGTTATCACTTCGGGAAAGGGTGGAGTCGGCAAGACCACCACCACAGCTAACATCGGCATGGCTCTTGCACAACGCAACCGCAAGGTCGTCGTTGTCGATGCTGACTTCGGCTTACGCAATCTAGACCTGCTATTGGGGCTAGAAAATCGGGTTGTCTATACGGCAGTCGATGTTTTATCCGGCCAATGTCGTCTAGAGCAAGCGCTGGTCAAAGATAAGCGACGGGGAAATCTAGTCTTGCTCCCGGCTGCCCAAAACCGCACGAAAGATTCAGTCAATCCCGCTCAGATGCGACAGTTGATTGCGGCGTTGGCGAAAGTATTTGACTACGTGTTAGTAGATTCCCCCGCCGGGATTGAAATGGGCTTTCAGAATGCGATCGCTGCTGCTACTGAAGCAATAGTGGTCACAACTCCCGAAATCTCTGCGGTGCGCGATGCCGATCGGGTGATTGGGTTGTTGGAAGCAAACAATATTAAAAAGTCAGGCTTAATCATCAATCGCATCCGTCCCAAGATGGTGGCGGTGAATGACATGATGTCTGTGGATGATGTGACGGAAATTTTAGCTATTCCATTATTGGGCGTGGTGCCGGACGATGAGAAAGTGATTGTTTCGACGAATAAAGGCGAACCTTTGGTGCTTTCTGGAACTCCGACCCAAGCGGGGACTGCCTTTGAAAATATTGCTCGACGGCTGGACGGCGAAAAAGTTGAATTTTTGGACCTAATGGTTAAAGATGATCTTCTCTCCAAGATTAAAAACTTTTTTACAAAGTCCATCTAAAGCCGATGCCCGACATTTCCCCCCAACTTCGCCATGTTAATTGAACTTCTTGAAAAAATCTTCCCTGCCCTGAACGATCGTAGTAGTCGTCAGGAAGTAAAAAATCGTCTAAAGCTTATCTTGGCTCACGACCGATCGGACCTCACGCCGCAGATGATTGAGTCTATGCGCAGGGAGATTCTTGAAGTAGTATCTAAGTATGTTGATCTTGATGCAGATGCGATGGATTTTGCTTTAGAAAATACCAGTAGGGTCACGTCGCTCGTTGCTAATCTGCCAATTTTGCGTGTGAAACCTGAGTTTTATACTGTTAAGGGTAAGGGGATGTCTAAAGAAACTCCTGTTGAGGATTTGCCTGAAATTAGTATCGATGAAAGTGCTATTGGAGATTTACAAGGAACTTCGGACTTGAGAAATGAGAATTCTTAAATGATAATTTCTGGGAAAACTAGATTACTGGGTGTGATTGGCAACCCTATTGGGCATTCGTTATCTCCGGTGATGCATAATGCAGCGCTTGAAGAGATGGATAGCGATTTTGTTTATGTTGCATTTCCTATTGAAGAATCGGTTTTATCAACGGCTGTTGCTGGGTTTGGGGCGATCGGGGTTCAGGGATTTAGTGTTACAATTCCCCATAAGCAAGCCATTATGGCAGAACTAGTTCATATCAGTGAATTGGCGACGGCAGTGGGTGCGGTGAATACGGTTTGGAAAACAGCGCAAGGCTGGTATGGGACGAATACTGATGTAGAAGGGTTTGTTTCGCCTTTGCGGGAAATGAATCGGGATTGGTCAGAGGAGAATGCCATTGTTCTAGGAAATGGTGGTGCAGCGCGGGCGGTGGTTGTAGGTTGTGCGGAACTTGGTTTTAAAAATATTCAAGTGATTGGACGAGATTCAAACAAACTTCAGGACTTTCTCGTAAGTTTTAATAGTTTTGAATCGGTTGCATCCAGGTTAATGGTCAATACGTGGGATACGTTAGATAACACTCTTGCGAATGCAGATTTGATTGTGAATAGTACACCCATTGGAATGGCTCCGAACGTTGATGCGTCACCATTAACAATAATGCAGGCAAAAAAAATTAAAGCGGGTACGATCGCTTACGATTTGATTTATACCCCGAATCCAACTGAGTTTCTAAACCAAGCTCAAGTTCAGGGGGCAACAGCGATCGATGGTCTGGAAATGTTGGTTCAACAAGGTGCGGCGGCGTTGAAGATTTGGACGGGCAAGTCAGAGGTTCCGGTTACAACGATGCGTCTTGCTTTACAGAAGCATTTAGGATTGGTTTAAGAGACCTGATTCGCGAGTATAGCAGCGGCCATATAGGGTTCTCCTAGAATTGCCGTGGTCGGCATCCAGATATAGCGTTCATCGATTGGCTGTAAAATCAAGATGTTAGCCAGCAAGCGAGGGGCCTCATGGAGAATCAGATTCACATTCCACTCGATTTACCGGATGTCCGCCT
>JAPLHZ010000225.1 GCA_026389365.1 Cyanobacteriota bacterium | reverse complement strand
TGGCTTTGAAGGAAGCCGTTACTCTGCGATCAGTGGTAGAGCCTGCCTACCTAGCAAAACCGCTTTCTGCCAGAAAATGAAGAAAACCAGCTAGCTGCAAGGCTTCTGGTTTTAGGATTAGATCTCAAATGGGTTCTATAGGAGAAAAGTCCCGATCCATTATCTCTTAAGTACCTCTAAGCATTGAATTTTCTGAATATTAAAACATGGTATCGCCATTATCTGAAGGGTAGAGAAAAATAGCCAAGTCTAGAAGCCCTACAGAATAACGCTTCCAAGGCTCCTGACTATTCTTCATCCTGAACACAAGATCACTACCCCATTGAACCTGGAACTATGGCTAGTCTTAAATTCATAGGCATTTAGTTATGATTTTTTATTTGTTGGAATTTTGCATTGTTCAATATTCGCTCGAATATCTTGCGAAATACCTGCAAATCCTGTGATTTCGAGCTTAATCCGATCGGCTAGTTGATCTAATGTAGATGTTTTTTGAATCTTTTCTAAAGCACATCCGCAAATCGTTAATTTCTCTAAATCTGAATTTTCTTCGGTGATAAATTTACGATCGTTCTGATGTAGCTTTGAGATTTCCCGTTCTTTGGCTGTTTTTGCCATTTTTTCGATATGACTTGGATCTTTTTCTAACATGGCTAAATCCTGTTCAGATTCTTTCATGAAAGCAAGTGTTTCCGGTGGAAGCTTTTTACCATTTAGTAAACCTGTGGAAAGAGAACTACGAATAATAGTTAGTTCTTTAGTAATTTTTGACTTATCTTTAAGCATCTCAGTCAGAAGGCCTAGACGCTGCTGAATTTGTGCGTCAATCACTTGTTCTTGCTGAAGACTTCGCTCTTTATACTGTGCGATCGAATTCGTTAAGACGTTTTGATAGTCTCCAATTATACTAGATAATGTTTTTTCAGAATCTTTGTTCGCTTTTATAGATTTAAAGGGCACAAAAACTCCTTGATCTTTCACACAGGTTTCCACGAGCGATCGGATTATTGGTTCAGGATATGGCTTTTCATTCGCTTGAGCCGCAGGTACAACTGAAAGAACCGCGATCGTACTCAATAACAAAATGGCACAGAATTTAGACCAAAAACTCATTATAAAACTCAACTGAACAGCGCGTTTATTCTAGCAACTGCTACCAATTTTGAAGTCTATTCGGTTTTATACACAATGCTTGAATACATCCTGTGGAGACGATCGGCCTCAAGCGAGTACCCGGCTTCTGGTACCATAGGAAGTTGCAACGAGTACAAGTCCATAATTCAGCAATCGCAACTTTAACAATGGCAAACCTTCAGCGTCCCGACGGCATAGCTCCCCACGGCGGCGAACTTATTAATCGCATCGCAACTCCAGACCAAAAAGCAGACTTTCTGAGCAAAGCAGACTCTCTGCCGATCGTGGCTTTGGATGAGCGCGCCGTTTCTGATCTCCACATGATTGCGATCGGTGGCTTCAGTCCACTCACCGGATTCATGAACCAAGCGGATTACGATCGGGTTGTCGTCGAGATGCACCTGACCAGTGGGTTGCCTTGGACTATTCCCATCACTTTATCGGTTACGGAAGCGATCGCTGACACGGTTGAAGTTGGTCAATATGTCCGTCTGAATGATCCCTCGGGTCAATATATTGGCGTTCTCCACCTCACCGAAAAATATAGCTACGATAAGAAAAAAGAAGCCATCAACGTCTATCGCACCGAAGATGAAAAGCATCCCGGTGTCGCTGTTGTTTACAACCAAGGCAATATCCATCTAGCTGGCCCAATTTGGCTTCTGGACCGCGAAGCGCATCCACTTTTCCCAACCTATCAAATCGATCCGGAGGCATCCCGCGAAGCCTTCAAAGAAAAGGGTTGGAAAACGATTGTTGGGTTCCAAACGCGTAACCCAGTTCACCGCGCTCACGAGTACATTCAAAAGTGTGCGATGGAAATTGTTGATGGATTGTTTTTACATCCACTAGTTGGCGCAACCAAGGAAGATGATATTTCTGCCGAAATTCGGATGCGTTGTTATGAAATCTTGATTGATAATTACTATCCAAAAGATCGCGTTATTCTAGGCATCAACCCATCGGCAATGCGCTATGCCGGACCACGGGAAGCCGTTTTCCATGCCTTAATTCGTAAGAACTATGGTTGTACTCACTTCATCGTGGGCCGCGATCATGCAGGGGTTGGCGATTACTATGGCACCTTTGATGCGCAACATATTTTTGATGAATTTGATCCGGCTGCGATCGGAATCATTCCCCTCAAATATGAACATGCGTTCTATTGCAAAGTGACCAATACCATGGCCACCATCAAAACGAGTCCGAGTACGCCAGAACAACGGATTCACTTATCCGGAACAAAAGTTCGCGAAATGTTGCGCAATGGCGAACTTCCACCCCCTGAATTCTCTCGCCCACTCGTTGCGGCTGAATTGGCAAAAGCGATGAAAGTAAAAAACTAAATCAAACGCTCACATTCTATTTTTTAGATAATTCTCCAAATTCCCTTTAATCAGTGGAGTTTGGAGAATTTTATAGTTTAAGACATTTATAGTTTAAGACAAACGACTCAATACAAAATCACAGAGATTTTCGAGGGACTCTCTAGATTCGGAAGGGGGGAGATGGGATAAATATCCGATCGCAGATTTTGCATGATCTTTCGCCAATACCCGAGACTTCTCGATTCCTTGACTTTGCTCCACAATGGTCAATGCCTGCGCCAAATCGCCATCTTCTGAAAATTCGCGCTCAATCAATGTTTTTAAATAGGGCTGCTCTTCCATCGCAAACAATACTGGAGCCGTCAAATTCCCACTTTTCAAATCCGACCCAGCAGGCTTGCCTAAACTCTCCATTGATCCAGTGAAGTCTAAAATATCATCCACAATTTGGAACGCCAATCCCCAATGTCGCCCATAATGGTAGAGCGCAGATGCATCATCCGAACTCCAATCACTTAAGATCGCTGCTGCTTTTGCACTATTGGCCACTAATGATGCGGTTTTGTAATAGCTCTTTTGCAAATAGGCTTCGATCGTAATTTCAGTATCAAAACAATTTAGCCCTTGTTGAATCTCACCCTCAGCAAAATCCTTAATCACTTCTGAAAGCAGTTTCACCACTTCCAAACTGTCCAAATTTGCCAGATACCACGACGACTGCGCAAACAAAAAATCACCCGCCAGCACCGCCACGCGATTTCCAAATCCCGCATGAACCGTCGGAACACCGCGCCGCAATTCAGATTCATCAACCACATCGTCATGAACAAGACTAGCGGTATGAATCATTTCGGTGATTTCAGCGAGTCGTCGATGACGTTGGTTTAAATCACCTTTAGGCATCGTCGCCCTTGCAACTAAAAGTACAATGGCCGGACGCACCCGTTTCCCTCCCGCGCCAAACAAGCGTTCAGCAGCTAAGTAGAGAATCGGGTGCTTCGCCCCAATTAACTGCTTAAGATTTTCTGTCATCGCAGAAAGATCAGCATCAACGGGAGAAAAAAGGGAGGCAACTGATGTCATGGTGCGAACCAGATGAGGATAAAGATTAAGAAACTTTACAGGTTCTGGTTTTATTCTAAGCGATGGCGATCGCCCTTGAACCATTCCTTGCGGATCTTCCTAAAAAAATGATCACTTAATAATTATCTTTAGATCTGTTCTTTGGATCACCCCCGGATCTTAAACTGCTGTGATAATCTATATGTAAGCTTTCAAAACTGCAAATTTTTACCTGAAGCGCAAGGCATGTGAGTCTGTTCAGACGATGATATTCATCCTGAGTAGACTTGAAAAAAGCGCCTTGATCTTCGAGAGCAATTGAGTTCTGATTTTACAGCCATCTTTCGAGATCTGTAGGTTAGTTTAAAATTGGTCGAGGTAATCAATACGATCCATACAGGTTGAAGTTGTTTTGTGCAAGGTTTTTTCGTCGCTGTGGATTTCCACTGAACGGGAGGCGGCGCTTTGCGATCGACTGTCTGAAGGAACAATGCTGTCTCAAGGGGATTGATTAGGGCAACATTTCTCTGCATTTATGTTGATGGCTTGTTGTTCTGGTGGGTTTACCTGTGGAAAGCGCAAACGGTTATGGGTTCTGCGTTTTATTTCCTTTGGGCTTCCATTGAGGTGGTGTCATGATTGATCAGGATTTTCCAACGATGATTCCTGTCCTAGCGACAGGCTATTTGATGCTGGTTTATGGGTTGCTAGAACTTCTCCAACGGCGACGCACTTGAGTGATCATTGCACTTCGATCGGATAAGTAATAAAAAATAGGGCGGTGATTTCGACTTTTCTTTTCAAGATGACGTCCGATCGCCGCCTGATTTTTATTTTGCCGGCTTGTCTAGCCGCAGTTAGGGCTTGATTTTCCCTTCTTTAATCAGCGCTTGATAAATATAGGATGCCGCATCGGCGCGAGTCGCTATTTTATTTGGACCAAGCTGGGTAGCATTGGGTGAAATAAGCCCCGCTTCCACAGCGCTACTGACTTTCGAGATGGCCCACTTTGGCATATCTTCGCCATCACTATACTTATTCATTCCCGTTGCGATCGCGCTCAGCATTTCTAGGCGAGGAATCGACTGGTCTGGTTTAAAAACACCTTCGGGATAGCCCATCATAAATCCAGTTTGGGTTGCCTCATCAATGGCCGTCGCCGCCCAATATCCACCTTTAATGTCTGTAAATTTCATTGCATCCTTAACTTTCGTCTTTTCAAATCCCTTCTGAATTATGGCCGCGAATTCAGCACGGGTGATTTGTTTGTCAGGTTGAAAAGTATTGTTGTCTAGGCCACTAATTATGCCTCGGCTGGACAATGCCACAATCGCAGGTTTGGCCCAAAAATCATCGGGGACATCGCTAAAAGATTTCGGCTTACCAGGATTCTCAACTGTGCCGCGATTGGCCGCGATCGGTGCTGCTGCTGGCTGTGGAATGGCTACGTTAGCATCCTGGTTAGACGGTGCGTCTGGTGTGGCAGGTATTGTTGGGGCGGACATAGGGGCAGGTTTTAAACGATCGGACTCGGTTGGAGTCGTCGTTAAACTAGTTCCTGTTTCGCCTAATTTGGTGGTTGGGCTTCCGGTCGGCGCCGAGGAAATTCCTGTAGTGTCTGTTGTTGTCATGCCGGGACTTGCCTTAGTTCCAGAATCAACAGTTGAAAAGGGCGAACCGTTCGTCAACGCAGTCAAGTTAATGGGAGAAGTTTTCAACCCCAGCGTCCAGAACAAGATTGACCCGATTCCGGTGAACGCTAATGCCATAGCAATCATCTCATCGGAGGAAAGTCTTCTACGACTTCGTCGAAGTTGCTCGTCGGTCCGGGATTCATCTTGATTAAAATCGCTCATAAAATTAGTACTCTAAAATTAATGCTCTTAGCAGTATGAACATGAGATAAACCTATTAGTAGAAATACTAATGTGATTTTTTAATTAAATCCTGTATTTTCCTAAAAATGACACGAGAATCGATGAGTATTTCTTTCATTGGGGGTAAGCCTTCCAGGGGGTAACGAAGAATTAACGTTTCAGACCAGTTTTTGAGGTTAGATTTGAAATTATGATTCAAGCACCTCAGATCGACGGAATTGAAATAGACCCACCAGACTGGGCAAACACCCCAGCGAGTAT